>MVQW01000225.1 GCA_002067265.1 Methanomethylovorans sp. PtaU1.Bin073
CGGGCCATCAACACTATGATAGCTATCTGTAAAAACATAAGGCTGAGGGGATGATCCAAGTTATTGATTATATTTTTAGCTATGACCGTCCCCAGATCTTCGTATGCAAGAAGATGATTTTGGGCATTTGTTGCAATATCCGGATAATCAGTCGAAAGAGGCTCTAAATGCTGACCTTGAACGATGACAAAGAAAACCATTAAAATAAATAGACTATTGACTATCAAGTAGAAAAGGATATTTCTGTGTACATGATTTCTCATCAAGAATCTTATAATCCTCATTTCGTAAATATCTCTTTCGTTCCGCCTGAGATTAACAGAGCAATATCTTTCAGGATAAACATCTGTTTTATTCCCTTTGGCAGAGCTATATAGCGGGGCTCCCAGATAGGATTAAATTTTTCTTTGTATGCCCGGAGTCCCTTGAAATTATAGAAATATTCACCATGTGTGAAAATTGTAGAGCCAAGCTTGTTCCACAAAGGCGCTAGTGCCCTGTTCTCAAGTCCAGAGAGCGGAGACATGCCCAATGAGAAATAGTTGAACCCATTTTCCTTTCCCCAGAGCATGAGCTTGGTAAAGAGATATTCCATAGTAGTGTTCGAGATGTTTGGATCATAACGCATAAGGTCGATAGCCATTTCTTCTTTATTGTCCACCATCCAGACATTTGCAAAAGCGGCTATTTGATCGCCTTTCTTGATTATTGCAAGGGGGAAATTCACCAGATAATTTGGATTGAAGGAGCCCAGAGAGAAACTCTTTTCTTTAGTGTTCTTAATTTCTAACCAGGCATCCGATATACTTTTAAGCTCTTCAAGATGAGCAGGGACATCTTCAGGCTGCATCATCTCAAAATGGTAACCGTCTTTTTCCATACGTTTTACAGAGTAACGGAAATCTTTTCCAGCACTTCCCTCAAGACTGAACTCCGAAAGCTTGACTCTTGCCTCTTCACCGATCTTAATCAACGTCAGACCGATATCCAGATAGTAAGGAATATATTTCTCGCTTACTTCATAAAATACTGTCCACCCTTGATGCAGATTCACCATTTCATGGAAATCCCATATAAGTTCTTTTACATTTTTACTACTGCCTATAGGATCGCCCATGCATATCCAGCTTTTTCCAGATATCCCATACATAATGAATGTATTTTTCATCTCATTGAACAATACATACTTATCTTCAAGAAAAGCAAGATTTCCATTAGTGTCGGTACTTTTCTTTATGATTTCCTTTACAGAAGCCATTTCTTCTTTATCAGGGAATTTGAGATCCTTGCTGGAACCACCAAGCAATCTCATTACTCCAAAAATAGTTAATACAATAGATATTCCTACAACTGACCTGAGGAACCTGGAAACATGCATATTGGTTCCAAACTGCCACAATAGTTCTTCTGAATACTCTACATGTTCATTCGTAAATAAACCAAGCCATATGAAACTAAGAACAACAACAGCAATAGCAATAATATTGTCTCTGCTAAATGACTGGTTCAGCAGGGAAGATTTTCTGTAAAAATGCTTTCTTTGAGGTAATAGAAGTAAAAATATGGCAAATAGGATACCTGACTCTATGTAGTTCAAACCTTTCAGAATAGAAAAAACACTTCCAAGGAACAATATTGCTACTGATAGAAGATATGCTCCATCGATCCTCTTCCATAGTCCATTCGCCAGGATAAGAAGCAAGACACCTATCATACTGCTAAGCAAGCTGGAAGACTCGATCAAAGATAAAGGAATTATGTTAGCTATTACACGCATGCCTTCCATCTGAGCAGGCAGTGCTTCTGAGAAAAGAAGCACCATTCCTGCAAAAAATATGAGCACAGCAGATATCTGTGGTGTAAAGGCAGAGAGCGTAATATATGTTGTTTTCTGCAAATTTATTAGTATCTCTCTTCTTGAATTGAATTCTCGATATGAGAGAATAATCAATCCTACCATGAAGGGGGTAAGATAATACACAATCCTGAACATCACAAGAGCAAAAACAATAGCATCAAGGGCTATATGGGGAGCAAGTGCAAAGAGCATAATAGCTTCAAAAACTCCCAGCCCACCTGGAACCGTACTTATATATGCAATAGTCTGTGCTACTACGAAAATTGCTATAACATATGGAAACGAGATGTCCTCGTTACCGGATAGTAGGAAATACAATGCACTACCTGCAAATATAGTATCGAATGATGACAGAAGAATTTGTATAAATGTAATTTTTATGTTGGGGAATCGAATCTCATACCCTTTTATCCTTAGACTCTTTTGCTGCAGGCAAAAAGCCAGATAAATAGTAAGGAACAGTAGTAAACAAACTCCCAGCATCTTTAGAAATATCTCATAGAAAGAAAGGGACGACTGTAGATCAATTGGATAGAAGGTTAACAGAAAACCTCCTACAAAACATACTCCTAACCAGAAAGTTGTGCTACAGAACGTAATGATCTTACTTATTTGAAGCAATGTGAGCCCATAAGCAGAATATAATCTGTAGCGTAGTGAGCTGCCTGTGAAAGGATTAAAACCAATACTATAACTGATAGAAGTACTTGTGAAAGAGGAGTGGAGTATTTCTTTATATGAAATAGATTGACCTATATATCTCATGGCCAGAAAATCATAGCTTATAAGGGCAATATAACTCAAAAATGTAAACATAGATGCCAGTAGCACGCTTGATGGCTCAATGCTTGTAAAACTCTTCAGAATTTCATCCAATTGAAGAGAATGAAGCTGCCTGTTCAAGAGCCATAATGAAACCGCAAAAATGGCAATTGGCAACAAATAGCTTATCTTTTTTCTGACTTCCTGATCAAAATAATTCTTTTTATGGACCAATATAATACACCGAATATAAATATCACTATGGCAATTCTGGTATTTGATATTTACTCAACTTAAGAGCGTGTAGAAAAGATTTTGAGAGTAAAGAAATACATGTGTATTAGGGACACTTTATTAACAACTTATAACGGAAACTAGCTTTACTGGCTCGCCATTTGAATTCCAATTCAGAAGGGGCTACTTATTAAACATGAGACTCTAGCTGCTATCAGTCCATCGTTTCATTGGATAAAGAATCAATCTTTATCCAATCGACCTGAATACCAAGATCTCTGGGGTCATCAACATATCCGTCTTCACTTGGTTTCCAGGTGTTAGTTCGGATCTCCAGAATCTGATACTTTTCTTCCAAATAACTTTCAGACACCGCAACAGAATAATTTGTTGTTCCGATTATTTCCTCTATGGAACCGATTAAATTTCCATTTATGTAAAATGTAACATTTGCCGCATCTGTTTGTGGCCTTGGTGCATTCATCATTATTTCCAGGAGGAATTGACCCTGATGTCTACCATATTCTATTTTTATTTTTGATAAATTGGTTGTCCATCTATTTTCTCCCAGTTCTGATTCATAAAAACCTTCAGTTATATCTGAATCATTCTTTCCAATATCTATAATATATGGAAGTGTGAGACTTGAGGCTATTTGTGAGGATACATTGAGATCATATAATTTGTATCCATTATTTGCTGTCTTTACGCAATCATAAGGTAACAACTTCTTAGAGATAATGTAATCTATGTCAGTGAGATTTTCTTGGGTTGCAACTCCAGATTTATCTTTATTTGCAAAACGTTGAACCATTTCACCATTTGACCAGTATTGAGTCAGGAACCACATCTGAGGGCCCCAATATTCACCAAAGTTCTCGTGATCCATTAAAATCAGAGTTGTATCTGAACTGTTGTGTTCCAAGTATCTGCCAATTTGATTCACGTTGTATGTATTTCCCATATTTTCAAGCTGTTTTTCATAGGTAGGTATGGAAAGAGAAATAGATAGGAGTACAAAAAACATAAAAAACAAAGTAAGAGGTTTACCATTAGGTATGCCCTTCAGTAAAAACAAAGGTATGAGTACGAAAAAGAATGCAAATAGAATCAGCACCAACAAGTAACTCATGTATTGTTGCAGATAAATAACGTAATAAATACCAAACATACTTGGGAAAGCATAATTAGTGTGGGGCAAATAATAAAGGAAGGGAAGAAACAGGATACTGGAAAATGTCAGTGTTTTGTATTTCCACTTTGTGCCAACATCACTAGATTTCATCTGCAAAAATGCTATTCCTATCAGTCCAAATAAGAATACAACAGGTATGATTGGGTCTATGTAGCGCCCGAGAATGAAATTATCAGGATTGCAAATATATCTTTTCATATGTGCAACTGTAATTAGCAGTAATCCTGCACTAAAGCTAATAAAATATACAATGCTTGAATTCAATGCAATTACATTTTTGGAACCAAATTTTGTAAGATATTCAGATAATCCCACTAACCTTAACTTAAAGATGGAGTCTGAAATGAATAAGAC
>MVQW01000226.1 GCA_002067265.1 Methanomethylovorans sp. PtaU1.Bin073
AAGCATAACAAGCTTGATGTGGATGTGTGGTGCAATAAAGGAGTAGCCCTTTTTAGCCTGGGAAAGTATGATGAAGCTATATTCTGCTACAATAAAGTGCTGGAAATTGATCCCTCAAATGAAAATGCCCTGTTCAATAAAGGTATAGCTCTGGGTCATATTGGAAAGCACGAAGAAGCTATAGCTTGCTATAGCAAATTGCATAAAGAATTGGAACTAGACTGTAAATTCGCTGTGATATGGTACAAAAAAGGCATAGCATATAAGAGTCTTGGGCAACTGGAAGAAGCCACAAAATGCTTTTTACGCGTTCTTGAAATAGATCCTGAGCATGGCGGGGCGATCGATAGTCTTAAAAGGGTCACAAGTAAACTGAAAAAACAGTTTATTGAAGAATAAATTCTTGTCCCGCAATCGGAGCATAAGCTTTGATACCCATTTCTTCTTCAATCCAGGTTGCAAATCCTTCTGTATTGTCTCCATGCATTGTAAAAACAGCTTTTGTCCCCCTGTCACAGAAGTCTTTCACAATGGCTTTGAGTTCTTTATCTCCGGCATGAGCTGAGAAATCATATTGTTCCAGTTTTATCCTCAATTGCTGCAGCATTCCATTATTTTCTATGATGCCGGTGTCTAAAGCCATTCTTCCGTTAGTTCCCTCTACCTGGTATCCTGTAAGCATCATCTTGGATTTCGGATCATTGTATAATTTGTTGAGATAATACATGGCCGGTCCTCCGTTAAGCATGCCAGAAGTCGTCACAATGACCGAGGATTCCATTGGTACTTCATCCCTTTTTGAACTTTTTACAAGTATTGCATTGTCAAAAGCTCTCTTTAGGTGTGTGGGGTTACGCAGGTAAGATGGATGTTTCATCATTATCTCATATGCTTCCTTGCCCATGCCATCCACATAGGGTCTGATACCATGAGCATCCAGCAACATAAGCATCTCCTGTGTTCTGCCTATAGCGAAAGCCGGGATGATCACGTTACCTCCTATATCCAGGGTACTCTTAAGAGATTCAATAAAAGCTGCTTCTGTTTCTCTTCTTGGTGTGTGTTCTTTTGAGAAATAAGTGCTTTCTATTGCCAGGTAATCAGCATCTGGAAACTCCACTGCCCCAGATACAAGGCGGGTGTCTGAAGTATTTAAGTCACCCGTGTATAGCAAGCTTTCCCCGCTCTTTGAGGTCACATGGGTGCAGGCTGCTCCAGGAATATGGCCTGCGTCATAGAACTCGACATCATAACCATGTGTATGGAATTTAACGCGGTAATCCATTGTCTTTGTTTTATACATAAATGCATGTAGATCTCCGGCGTCGTATGGTGCATTCACACCGGTGGATTCTGCGATCTTTAGACTATCCCTAAGCAGTAGATTTGCAAGGTCGGCAGTAGGAGGGGTCATGAAGATATCGGGTTCAAGGTCCATGAGATTGGGTACAAGACCACTGTGGTCAATGTGGCAGTGGGATAGCAGTACAACTTGTGGCCTGACTCCATTAACAGGATATTCCGGCGGCTCCCCCATCTTTATCCCATAATCAAGCATGATGCTATCATCCAAGAACAGGGCTGAGCGTCCAACCTCTCTGCAAGCTCCCAAGAACCTCAGTTTCATATTCCACACCTTTCAAACGACGTTTTCCTGCCATTCTCTTATTTTGTTAATAGAAATATTAGTAAGCTTTGCCAGCTCCTCAGCATCTCTGTTTACCAGATCCTCTACTTTGGAAACACCCACGCTGTCAAGCTTCTCGGCAGTGACTTTACCTATTCCCTTTATGTCAGTTATCTTTTTTCTTATTTTCCCCTGTTTATCTGAAGATATGTCTTCTACTTCATTTTGTTCTTGCGTACCTTTTTCTTTTTCCTGCTGTGATTGTTGCCATTCGTTGAAGTTGCAGTGAGGGCATCCCAGATTCCAGGGTCTTTTCCCTTCAGTGATTATGCGGATGTGGTACAGCCCATGTTCCTCGCACAATTTGTCAGTGACAACTACATGCCCACTTCTTGGCAGAGGCAAGGAGAAACTGCAATCAGGATAACCCTGACAGCCAATAAACCTGGAACCTTTCTTTGATCTCATGACCATAAGAACGGACCCACATTTCGGACAGGTGCCTATTACTTTATCTTCTCTAAGTCCGGCCCTGAGAGATTCTGTTATATTATCCTTATTATTCTCAAGATCGCTAAATACAGAATTCAACATTTCTCTTGATTCTTGAAGCACTTCTTCTTCCGGGATCTGTCCCTCTGCTATTCTGTCCATGTCTGCTTCAAGCTTGCTGGTCATTTCCGGCTTTGATATGGTAGGAGCATATTTTTCAAGAGCTTCTACAACCGCATATGCTGTTTTTGTTGGCTGCAAAGGATTTCCATGGACGTATGCCCGTGAATACAATTTGCTAATGATCTCGTGCCTGGTTGCTTTTGTACCAAGGCCCAGTTCTTCCATTGTGCGGATAAGCCTTCCCTGACCATATCTTCCCGGTGGTTGTGTTTCCTTGTCCTGTACATCTATTTCTTTAACTTTCAGCTCGTCGCCTTCTTTCATGGCTGGAAGGAGCCTGTCTTCGGGTGCATTATACGGATAGTACCATCTCCAGCCAGGCTCTACAAGTCTGGCTCCCGTGGCGCTGAATTCCTCGGAACTGATGTCAAACTTCGCCTTGATAGTCTCCCATATCGCAGGCTCTGCAAAAGTTGCAAAGAACCGCCTTACTACCATTTCATATATTTTCCATTCCTGTTCATCAAGCTCGGATTTCTTAGCAAGGGATGCAGGATATATAGGAGGATGGTCGGTTGTTTCTTTTTTGCCTCGTGTAGGTTCTAATTTCTCTTTTGCAAGCAGTTTGTCTGCATACTCTTTGAATGCACCTTTGGCAAAAACCTCTATCATCTCCCTTAGATCCAGAGTTGCAGGATACACAGTGTTGTCAGTTCTTGGATATGAAATGAAACCTTGTATGTACAGTGCCTCTGCAACACGCATAGCGCTGGCAGGAGTAAAACCCAAAGAGCTTGCTGCAGTGATGAACTCGGTGGTGTTGAACGGGATAGGTGGTTTATCCTGTTTAGTTGCTGTAACGACCTCTATGATGATGGCCTTTTTTTCTAATTTTGAAACCAATATGTCTAATTCTTGTTTATCCCAGAAGCGCCTGTTTACGTGCTGTACCGTAAAATCATTGGCCTTTTTGTCTTTAAGATGCGCATACAATTCCCAGTATGGCTTGATCTCAAAGGCTTCTCTTTCTCTTTCCTTATCTACTATGAGCGCTAATGTGGGGGACTGGACCCTGCCCACTGAAAGGAACAATTTGCCAAGTCTTCCTGCAGCAAGGGATATG
>MVQW01000227.1 GCA_002067265.1 Methanomethylovorans sp. PtaU1.Bin073
TGAAGGTAATTGACCTGAGTGCTGATTACCGTCTCAAGACAGACGTCTTTGAGAAAGTCTATGGGATCAAACACTCAGATCCACGAAATGTAGTATATGGAATTCCGGAGCTTCATCCTGAAGTGAAACATCAGAAATTCATAGCCAACCCCGGGTGTTTCCCCACAGGAGCTAATCTTGCAGCTGCTCCCCTTGCGCAAGTTTCCATGATCGAAAGTGTCGTATTTGACTCAAAGACCGGTGTTTCAGGTGCTGGTATTGAGCCAAGTCTGGCTTCACACTATCCCAACATGGCCGAGAACGTGCAGCCTTACAAACTGACAACTCACAGGCATTTAGCCGAGTTCACTCAGGAACTGCAGCGGCTGGATAGTTCTCTTACTAAGATAAGTTTCACTCCTCATATCATTCCTTCAGTCAGGGGTATACTTACCACAGCTCACATCTTTACTAAGGGCAATCTTACAAAATATGATGTTATGGACCTGTACGCAGAAATGTACCAGGATAAACCATTTGTCAGGGTAGTGGATGGGATACCATCTCTTAGTGCAGTAAGGGGTTCTAATTTCTGCGATATAGGTTTTGAGGTGGATTCACGCAATAATCGCGTAGTTGTTATTTCTGCAATTGACAACCTAGTAAAAGGGGCATCAGGACAGGCTATACAGAATATGAATCTTATGTGTGGTCTGGGTGAGACCACAGGTTTATGGATGTCAGGTGTAGCTCCCTAAAGTTTTATGTTATTCAGATGGTGTGATCCATGCAAGTTAAAGACATAATGAATATCGATGTAATTGTGTGCAGCCCAGATACTACCATTAGTGAGGCTTCACAGCTGCTTAAGAAACATAACATCAGCGGTCTTCCAGTGGTTGAAGAAGGCAGGGTTGTAGGTATAGTCTCAGAAGGCGATCTGTTAAAATTACTGGATGTCCCGGAACACAGTGGTTTATGGCTTCCCAGTCCCTTTGAGGTAATAGAAATACCTATACGTGAGCTTCTTAACTGGGAAGAGACAAAGCATATGCTGGATGATATTGGCTCTAAACCTGTCAGTGAGATCATGCAAAAGGATGTGCATGTAATATCTCCGGAGAAGAGTATTCAGGATGCTGTCAGGCTCATTACTAAGTACAAGGTAAATCGCCTTCCGGTTGTTGAGGATGACATTTTAGTAGGTATCATCACCCGTGGTGATATTATACACGGACTTGGAGGGAGCACAGAACAATGAAAGCTATCGATGGCGGTATCTGTGCTGTAAAAGGTGTTAAAGCCTGGGGTATCAAACCTGGCAAGATGGGTCTTGGGGTGATAGTCGCAGAAGGTAATGCTGCAGGCATGTTCACCAGGAATAAGGTTATAGCGGCTCCTCTGATAGTTACAAGGGAACATCTTCAAAAACATGGCAAGCTCAGTGCTTTAATAGTCAATAGTGGCAATGCAAATGCTTTTACCGGTGAACAGGGTCTTGAAGATGCAAGGGAAATGGCACGCATGTTATCAAATGCATTGTCCATAGACCCAGAACATGTTGCAGTAGCCTCTACCGGTGTTATTGGTAGAAAGCTAGATACAAAATGGATATCTTCAAATCTTGAAGCTGTCATTACTTCGCTAAAAGCAGATCATGAAGGAAGCCGTGCAGCAGCAAAGTCCATAATGACCACTGATACAACTATGAAGGAGATAGCCATTGAGCTTGACAGTGGTATTCGGATCGCAGCTATTGCCAAAGGTGCTGGTATGATAGAGCCAAATATGGGCACAATGCTTTGTTTTGCGTATACGGATGCACAAGTACCTTCTGATCTATTGCATGAGTGTCTCACCAGGGCAGTGAACAAGAGCTTTAATATGGTAGTAGTAGATGGTGACACCAGCACCAATGACATGGTGATTTTAACAGCAACAGGTAAATCTGGTATTCAGCCTGTGATATCAGAGTTCCAGCAGGGGCTCGACCATGTGCTTATAGAACTTGGTAAAATGATAGCTGCTGATGGTGAGGGTGCTACAAGGCTCATAGAAGCAAAGGTAACCGGGGCTTTATCTGATGAGGATGCTCGCCTGGCCGCAAAAGCTATTGTACGCTCACCACTTGTGAAGTCTGCAGTCTTTGGTAAAGATCCTAATTGGGGACGTGTGACAGCAGCAGTTGGATATTCCGGTGCTGAAGTAGACCAGCATAAGTTATCGCTTGCTTTTTCAGATGGTAAGAATACGATACAGCTCGTCAGCAAAGGTAAGATCTTGGGCGCAAATGATGATCCTCTTTCATTGCTTGGGAAAATAATGGGAGAATCAAAAGTAGACATCATCGTTGATCTTGGATTGGGAAAAAACAGTGCCACAGCCTGGGGTTGTGATCTTACTTATGACTATGTGCGCATAAATGCTGAGTATACAACCTAACTTCAGCATTCTTTTTTAAATAAGGGGGCTAATGAATGGATATTGAAGAATGGGAGAAATGTTATTCTATGGCTTTTTCCAGTATCAGTGATATACTGGACAACATAAATGGTGTTTTCGTTGCATATAACAGCAATGTTGATGCTATAAAGCATGTAAGTGAAAAAGATATTCACAAACTCATTTCCATAGTAGGGGCAAAAGCAGTTCAGCGAAGAGCTGCAGAATATCCGCGAGAGATACAGAACCCCGTGGATCTGGTGGCAAGGCTTATGATTGCCATGAGGGATGGCAAAGCGGCCGAAGTGCCTACATATACTACTGATATTCACCAGTGGCTCATGGATAATTTGGTATTTGATAAAGCCCGCATGGGTGGCCAGGCTGGTATCATTTCTAATCTTTTAGCCAATATTGGGCTTAATAATGTCATAACATATGTCCCATGGTTATCCAGGGAACAAGCTGAATATTTTGTAGATGCTCCTAATCTCAAATATCCAGTTATCGAGGATGGAGTTCTCATGTTAAAGCACCCAACTGAGGCTTATGACATAAACCAGCGTCCCAAGGTAAATTGGATATTGGAATTCTCAAAAGGGATGAAGGTTGAATGTGCTGAAGAGAAGTTCGAAGTTCCCAGAGATAATCGGCTGATCATTTCTTCGAGACCTTCCTGGATTCGCATAGACATGAGCGAGCAGTTATATGACCAGATCCCACACATGAATGGAATAATTGATGGAGCTATCCTTGCTGGCTATCAAATGATCAAAGAGGAATATGAGGATGGTGCGACTTACCGTGATTATGTGGATAAGGCTGTGAAGGTTATCAAAAGGCTAAAAGAAGGTAATCCGGACATGCGTATACATGTGGAGTTCACCTCTATACAGAACAAGGTCATAAGAAAAACGATCCTTAAGGATATTGTATACCAGCATGTTTCTTCTTTAGGATTGGATACTGTAGAGGTAGCTAATGCACTTAATGTGCTTGGTCATGAAGAGCTGGCATACGCTGTTATCAGTAAAGGTGAGAATAGCATCTCTGCATTATATGAGGGTGCTGTTAAGTTATTATGCGAACTTAAGCTTGAAAGGGTCCATATACACTCGCTTGGATTCTACATATGTGTAGCTTCCAGGGATTTCCCTCTTACAGTGGAAGAACACAGGGATGCTTTGCTATTCTCGTCGACCCTTGCAGCAGCACAGGCTTTGCATGGCGGCATCGGCAGTCTCAAGGAAGCTGAATCCGGTCTTAGTGTTCCAATATATGAACAAGGTCATGATGATCTCGAGAAACTGGAAAAATATCTAGTAAGAAGGGATGTATGTACAGGAACAGAATTCGAGGATGGATGTATCTGCGCACTTAATCACGACCTTATTGTCATCCCGACAAAAGTGGTACCAGACCCGGTGGCTACAGTGGGAATAGGTGATACTATATCAGCAGGTGCTTTTGTGGCTATCCTTGCTATGCTCAGGAAAAAGCAGGAATCTAACTGACAGGAGTTCGGGATGAAGATACTCTGTGCATATAATGCCAACATTGATGCTTTGTATTCTATTACAGGGCCAGAAATAGCAGCTATGATCACTTGTGAGGATGCATCAGAGGTGATGGAAAAAATAAACACTCCTCCCGGTGTCATAAATTCTATGTCTGATTTCCTTGCAGGCCTTCTCCTTTGCATGAAAGATGGCACAGGTGCAGAGTGGCTCATCCACGAACCTGAAGTATTCAAAAGCCTAAAAGATCAGTTTCTCTACAGGTCTAAACTGAGAATGGGGGGCAATATGGGGATAATGGCAAATGTGCTCTCTGAAATGGGTGCAGAGCTAGTAATTCCCAATGTTGTGAAACCTACGGAGAGGCAGCTTTCATTTTTTTCCAAAAAGGCAATTTTTATTCCTGGATCTGATTCTTGTTCTAAGGAAGCAAGTTGTGAATCTGATGAACCCATACATTTCGTGTTTGATTTCAAAAAAGGAGAGCATGTTGAATGTGGAGATATCGTTTTCACAGTTCCAAGGGAGAACCGCTTCATAGCTACCTATGATATTATGAACATCTCTCTTTTTGTTAATCCCTCTTTTGAGGAATATGCCATCAGGCATGTAGCCGAAATGGATGGTTTGTTGCTCTCAGGCTTTCACATGATGATTGAGACTTATCCCGATGGTTCTACTTTCATGGACAAGCTTGGCAAAGTTCTGGAACAACTGGAAAAGTGGTGCTCCATAAATAATGATCTGTCGATACACCTTGAATTTGGCCACTTTACTAATAAGAATATGGCTTTGCATGTGTTTTCCTGCCTATCTTCTATTGTAGGTTCTATAGGCATGAATGAAGATGAGCTTGCAATGTTAACTTCTATGCATGAAGTGAAAGCAGCCAAAATATTGCAGATGGATGTTTTTTCCATAATAGAGGCTGCAAAGCGGAGTCTATTGGTCACTGGTCTTCGGAAAATGATCGTACACACAAGGGAATATGTTTTAAGCATATACAGGCAGGCAGAGTTTGATGAGGATTCACAGATTGAAGCTATGAGTTTTGGTGTTACATGTGCTGGAATTTTTGCATCAACAGGCCAGCTTCATGATCGGGATAAACTAGATTCATTATCTTCAATTGTCAAGGAAAGCGAGTTTGGACGTGCTCAGACAGAGCGATTCATTGATGTAACATCAGCGGTCCTTTTTGGCCGTGGCGCTGCTGGCATATATGACGGTTATCAGGTATGTATCATGCCCACTCTGCTTAGTGATAATCCGATATCTACAGTAGGTCTTGGAGATACAGTAACAGCTTCGATGTTCCTAAGGGAACTGGAACTGCAGCAGAAGTGAGGTTTAAGGTATGTATACTCTCCAATGCAACGATTTCAACCTGGATTATACTCTGGATTGCGGCCAGGTTTTCAGGTGGGACAAAATTGGCAATGTATGGACCGGTATTGTGCAGGGGGATGTGGTGCGTGCCTGGCAGGATTTACAAACTGGTGCCGTACAGATTGATTCCAAACTGCCGGAGGATTTTTTCCGTAATTATTTCCGGTTTGACGATGACCTTGGAAGTATACTGGAAGCTGTGAATAAGGATAAATATATGGATGAGGCAATTCGCGGTTACAGAGGGATGCGCCTTATCCGACAGGATCCATGGGAATGCTTAATATCATATATTCTTGCCACAGCTTGGAGCATTCCAAACATAAAGAATGGTATTTCCAAAATATCTCGCATTTTTGGTGAGGAAATTGCTGAGGGCTAT
>MVQW01000228.1 GCA_002067265.1 Methanomethylovorans sp. PtaU1.Bin073
ACCCGTATTGCTAATATCACAGACCTTGATAGAATTGGTATACCTGTATTTTCCAGTATAAGGCCCAGTGCAGCGGAAGGTGCTATCTCTGTATATTCTGGAAAGGGATCGAACGAGACTCAAGCGCGTATATCTGCAATCATGGAAAGCTTTGAGCGCTGCCTTGCAGAACGCAGCGGTGTTAATAAAGATGTAAAAGAAGGGATTGCTTCTCACGAGTTAATCGAGACTCCGGAAATTGCAAGTGGGAGTCATAATGTCATAGATCCTCATTCACTTCTGCTTCCCGAAAAACTAATGCCTTCTTCCCGCATCGAATGGACAACCGGGTGGGACCTGCTGAAAAAAGAAGAGGTTTTAGTGCCAACTAATTCTGTATATCATCCTTATGATGCACCTGGAATGTCTGTGAAGCTTTTCCGTACCAATACTAATGGTCTGGCTGCTGGTAATACTATTGAAGAAGCTGTTTTTCATGGACTGCTGGAAGTTCTGGAAAGGGATGCTCTAAGTGGTGCAGAGTTTAACCGTTTCCCTGGAAAGGAGATCGTACTTACAGAAGATGACGGAGAGAACTTCAGGCTCATGCAGATGTGCAAAGAAAAAGGTATTGATATCAAATTGTGGTTATTGTTCCATGATACCGGTGTTCCTACAGTTGTTGCTGCACTGGACGACGTGCAGCTAAAAGATCCAGCACTGCTTGTAATGGGTGCTGGTTCACATCTTGATCCCTCCATAGCCGTGAGGAGAGCTATTACAGAGGCTGCTCAGTCAAGAGTAGTGCAGATCCATGGTGCAAGAGAAGATACAGAAAGGGAAAAAGTCGTAAGAGATATCGGCTACGATCGTATCAAACGCATGAACAGGTACTGGTACGAAGAAGGTGAAAAAGTAAATCTTTCTGATATTAAAGATCTGTCTACTGATCGTCCTTCCTCTAACATTTCCTTATTGCTTGAAAAGATAGGTAATGTAGCTGAACGTGCAGTAGTTGTTGATTTATCTCGAGAAAGTATAGGTGTACCAGTAGTAAGAGTTATCGTGCCAACCTTTGAGTTGTACACGATTGACCGTGAACGCATGGGCAGTAGGATAAAAAATTCTCCTCGCAAAAAACTACCTGCTGAGGAGAGGCCCTGGAAGCGGAGAATGGTTCGTTGATGAATGATAAAAAGATCGTGGTATTCACAGGCACCAGCATAAGTCATAGTGAGGCAAGGACTCTGCTGGATGCCACATACATGCCACCAATTTTCAGAGGAAATATAGATGAGGTACTCAGGCAAGGGTACAATATCATCGGTATAGTAGACGGTATATTCTTTAATAGGGCAGCTGTTGCCCATAAGGAGATCCTCAGGGCTCTTGAATCCGGTGTAAAGGTTATTGGTGGTGGCAGCATGGGTGCTCTCAGGGCATCTGAACTTGATGTACATGGTATGATCGGCGTGGGAAGGGTCTATGAATGGTACAGGGACGGTGTCATCGAGGACGATGATGAGGTTGCAGTTGCCACAAATCCTGATACTTTTGAGCCGGTATCCGCTCCTATGGTAAACATACGTGAGACATTCAAAGCTGCATGTGGGGAAGGCATTATAACCTCTGTTGTATGTGCAGAGCTTACCACTATAGCCAAGAAGACCCAATATGGGCAGAGAAGCTACCTTGGCATTGTAAGGGATGGAATAAAAGCCGGATTATTTTCCGAAGATGTGGGGAAGAAGCTGTTGGATTATTGTCGCAACCAGGAAACAGATGTTAAAAAGGAAGATGCTATCATGGTATTGAATAAAATAAAAGAGATATCTAATTTTTAAGTATTTCTTTCTATTTCTTCCTAGAGATGGTGTGTAGCTATTTTTCTTAATAACTATTTATTGCATTTAGTGTCTCAATGACAGCCTGACTATACGAATAACGGCTTTAAAGTTTACAACATAATAGAGAAGTATGAGCTATCTATACCTTGCAGCTGCAATACTGTTCGAGATATGCGGGACCACATGTATGAAACTGTCTGAGGGGTTTACAAGAACATTGCCATCGATATTGATATTTGTGTTCTATGGTATCAGTTTTGTATCGTTTACCATCGCCCTGAAAAAGATCGATGTAAGTGTTGCCTATGCTATATGGGCAGGACTTGGGGTTGCATTGATCTCACTTATTGGGTTCATAGGTTTCAACGAACCAATGCCCCTCATAAGAATAATGTCCCTTGCACTGATAATAATAGGAGTGGTCGGACTGCATTTAAGCACCAACCTCCATTAATTATTTTAGGATATTAACTTTAATGCTGCATATCCTATTAAGCATGAACCTTTTTTGTAATGCCGTCATACATGAAATGGATGATATATACTGCTGACATCACAAGGATGATCGTGGCGCCTGAGGGAATATCCAAAGTATAGGACAGAATTAGTCCCATTATACTGAATAACGCTCCAAAGAAGATAGACAGGTACATCATATTACGCAGGTTGTGAGTATAATGTGCGCTCAGACTGGCTGGCATTGTAAGCAGAGCTATGATCAGAATTATGCCTACTACTTTGATGAGCAACACAATGGTAAGAGCTATGAGGCATAAAAGCAGCAGATACATGCGTTCCACTGAAATTCCTATCACTGATGCAAATTCCTCATCGAAGCATATAGCCATGAACTCTTTGTAAAATGCATATACTATCACCACTATGAGGGCATTAAGTGCAACCATTATATAAAGGTCCGATGTGGATACAGTGAGGATGTTTCCGAAAAGGTAGGTCATCAGGTCTGGTGCATAGCCCGGTGTCAGGCTGATGAAAATAATACCAAGGGCCATTCCCAGAGACCATAATATACTAGTAGCAGTGTCCTCTGATACTTTTGAACGCCTACTTACAAGTCCCATGATCACAGCAGAAAGCAGGCTGAATGGTATAAGTCCATATAAGGGGTTAGTTCCAAGGAAATAGCCAAGACCAACACCACCAAAGGAAGCATGAGTGATTCCTCCACTGAGGGAGGCTATCTTTTTCACAACTACATAAACTCCTATAATCCCACAGGCTACGCTTGCGAGTATCGCAGTGAGAAAAGCATTCCTCATGAAATCGTACTGAAGGACCTCTAACATGTTTTTATTACCTCAATGTATCTT
>MVQW01000229.1 GCA_002067265.1 Methanomethylovorans sp. PtaU1.Bin073
AAAATATAAAAATGAATGATCCTTTTTTGGGATCACTCTTCGGTCTTGCCGCCACCGACGATCTCTTCGATGGACTTTTCGCCGTACTCAACAACCTTGGTGTTGATCTGGATGATATCAGGAGAGATTTCCTTTCCGTGCATCATCTTTCTGCGGCGCATGCCATTGGCCTTAGGCACATAACCCACACCAGTAGCAACTAGAATTTTCTTTCTCTTTGGTCCTGGAAGGTCAGGTCTCATGACCATTCCACTCTTGTCACTTCCACCGGTGATCAACAGCTTGTATCCTGCAAGACCAACTACAGAGCCATCAATATCTTGGCCTATTGCCTTTCCGATGAACTTGTTTGCTTCAGGAACCTTCACATCGAATTGGTAGCTCTTTGTCTTTGGATCTGAAACGACTACTTTAAAATCTGCCAACTTTATTCCTCCGAATTGTTATAAATCCTTGTAATTTATGTAATATGATATCTGTTCGTCACTTTGCCCAAAATGGGTTTTCTTTCCTCTTAAGCTCCAAGAATGCATCTAAAGCTTCCACTTCATCCGCAGAAAGAGAATCGCATATTTCATGCTCGAGTATCTTTGCATGCCTTTCAGGCACATTCACGTAAAGAATATCTTCCTCTTTTATCTGGCGTCCGACCGTAGGTCCTTCAATTGCCATGGCTACTTCCATTCCCGTTCTTGCAGAACCAATGTTTTCGCCTCTTAATTGCAAACCTTTGACCTTGCCAATGACCACACCATCAGCATTGGTGAGGTCAACATTTGTCCTCACAATACCAGATCTGATCTTTACTCCGACAACTGCGGGCTTACTCTGTCTGAAAATACAGTCACGCATTATCTGGAAGACAGCGGGTTTGATAATAGTCTCTGAAATATTCTTTTCAGAGAGTTCTTTCTGCTCTTCTATCCAATCCTTATAGTCGTCAATGAGCCTGTATATAACATCATTCACAAACAACTTGATGTTAGACAGCTGAGCTTTTTCTCTGGCATCAGGTAGTATCTTTACGTTGAATCCCACAAGCACTGAGTATTGAGGATCCTCTATAGCTGAGACTTCAACTATATCACGATGCGTAATGTCGCCAACATCAGCTTTCCTTATAGGGATCTCCTCTTTTTTAAGCTCATTAACAAGAGCTTCAAGGGATCCAATGGTGTCGGCTTTGATAGTGATACCCATTGCATCGGTGTCAATGTGTACCGCATCTACTTCCTGCTTAATATCCTGAACGATCTTGTCAAGGGTTTCCGGAGTGGCAACTCTTAAAGGAGTACCTGCAAGGGCTCCATCCAGATTAGGGGCCGAGATCTTTATACCAGCAGCTGCAATTACCTTATCGATCTGCTGGAACTTTTCTTCGGATTTTATCTCAGACAATGGCCTGGGCTTTAGGATAGCCCTCACTTTTGTCTGTATCGGCTCACCGAGGCTTCCAATTACAATAGTATCGCCTTTTTGCAGCATACCGTCATAAAGTATCAGATCAACAGTGGTACCGAGACCACGTTCTTCCTTCACTTCAAGTACGGTTCCTACTCCAGGACCAGTTGCATCATACTGCAGATTTGCTTCCAGGAATTTCTGTGCAAGCCCAAGCAATACCATCAATACATCAGCTATTCCTTCTCCGGTCTGGCCACTTATAGGAATAACGCCTATTGTGCGCTGGAAATCCTTTATCCTATCATAACGGTCAGCATTGAACCCGACATTATACAGTTCACCTATGACCTCATAGAATTTATTGTCAAGATACCCTTTCACATGTTCAGCCTGTTTATTATAGCTTACAAGGAAAGGAGCATTTGGTGTAGAGTTCCAACCATGTATCCTGTCGATCTTATTGGCTACGACCACAAAAGGAGTTTTGAAGCGCTTTAGGATCTGCAGGCTTTCTATGGTCTGTGGCTTGAAACCTTCATTGATGTCAACGACAACAATAGCAAGATCAGCGAGCGCTCCTCCGCGACTGCGCAGAGATGTGAACGCGTGATGACCAGGCGTATCGATGAACAGCAACCCCGGCACTAGAAACCTTTCCCTTAAGGAAGGATTACCACATTTCTCAACAATTACATCTATAGGCACTTCAGTAGCACCAATATGCTGGGTAATTGCGCCTGCTTCACCGGCAGCTACCGAACTTCCCCGTATCCTATCAAGCAGCGTAGTCTTCCCGTGGTCTACGTGCCCCATCACAGATACAATTGGAGTTCGTAAATTCTTTTTATCTGCCATGAGAAAACCCTCAATTATTGTTCTTAAGATGTGTGGAATATAGGGAGCAGGTTATTCTCCATACCGATCACAATTTTAAGGACCATGCATGGTGAAAACCATTCTACCCCAGCTTACTCATATAGCCATGCTTCATCTATCTTCTTGTAACCTGTGATCTCATTATCCTTAAAATGAATGGAGATCTCACGCTTTGCGGCCTCAGGTGAATCGGAAGCATGCACAATGTTCCTTCCTGTCTCAACTGCAAAATCGCCGCGGATAGTACCAGGCAATGCATTCACAGGATTGGTTGCTCCATTGATGCTTCTCATGATCGCGATGGAATTCTTACCTTCGATGACCATGGATACAGATGGGCCGGAGGTGACATAATCTATAAGAGAAGGGAAGAAGGGCTTTTCTGAGTGCTCCTTGTAATGCTCCTTAGCACTGTTCTTATCCATGACATTCATACGCATGGCTGCTATCTTGAGCCCTTTTCTCTCAATCCTTAAGATGATCTCGCCTATCAGACCTCTCTGTACAGCGTCTGGCTTTATCATCACATAAGTCTGTTCCATTTTGACACCGGCTTAGGCTTTTTTGAGGTAGACTCTGCCCTGCTCTGTCCAAATGGTACGCCTTGGAAGCCTTCCAAGCATAAAGTTGTTCTCGCACTTGGATGAACAGAAATAATATGTAGATCCGTCTTTCTTGGCGAACAACTTTCCAGTACCTGGCTCGAGTAACTCACCGCAGAAAGAACACTTTCTCTGCTCCATTTAATATCACCTTGTAGTAAGCTTCTTTGCTTCCCTTGAGGTCTCCATAAGCATGAAGACGTCCCCGATCCTTACAGGGCCTACACTGTTACGGGTAATTATACGACCCTTGTCGCGGCCTTCCAGAACTCTGCACTGGATCTGGCTGGCTTCACCGTGCATACCGGTATTTCCGATAACATCGATGACCTCTGCCGCATATCCTGTATCATCATCTGCCATTGTCTATACCTCCCAAGGGGATTACTTCAGGGCGTTAACCTTCTGGACTATGTCGTC
>MVQW01000230.1 GCA_002067265.1 Methanomethylovorans sp. PtaU1.Bin073
GCCGGATATAAGGAATATAATTGCCAGAGGTGCACTCAAAATGAAGGTATAATCCGGATAGATGCACAGTGTTGCGTAGGGATTTTTTATGAACTGCTTTAAGATCACGTTCTTACGGGAATTCTCCAATCCAACACGTACCGTAGTCTCTTCTATCTGACAAAGCGTTTCCTCATCAAGGTTTGGGTCCAGAGGAAACTCATTCCTAAAGAGTTTTTTCCATTCCATTCTTAGGCCTCCGGTGTCATGCTGCTGATTAGTAGGATGAACATTGCGCTTCCAAAGGGTATGATTGCATAAATTATCAGATACAGGAAGACCATTTCAGCTCCTCCCATTATTGCCATGATCGATATGACAACTATCATGAACAAAGGTCCTGCAACAAAAGCTGTAACATAGGTTTCACCTAAAAGGCCCAGAGTTTCCAGGAATTCTTTTTGCTTTTGTCTGTTCTCTATCAGATACTGCTCTGTCTTTATCTTAAAATAAGGCTCCAGTTCTCCTCCGGATGTTATGACTGTGATCGCCCCTTGCAGAAAATCCTGCAATGAGGGTGAAGGAGTCGTAAGAGCAAGATTCCTCATCCCTGAGACAAGGTTAAGTCCCAGTACTTCGATGTCCCTTACGAGATATCTGGCTTCAACTGCCACATCTTTATATATGTCATTAGATGCAAGAGAACGAAAAAGTTCTAATGGAAGTACTCCTGCTCCTGCCATGGAGGACATATAGTTAATTGCATAAGGAAGCATACGCTCTATTCCTCGCTTCCTTTCTCCGGCCATGACAGCTGGGTAGACTACGAATGTTTTGTATACAGCACTGAATACAAAGATCCCGGTAATTATGTTCAGAACTAACCATACAGCGATTTCTTTGTACTGGCTGAACTGAAGCATCCATTGGGGAGCAGTTATTCTTGATCCTGTAAAATCAGGAACTCCTACTAAATAGAAAAGCAGATTGACGGCAATGAGAGCAAAGACCGCACATAAAAACGAAGTGAGCAAAGCACCGGACATATACATGTCATAGCCTATGCTCATTCTGTTCCTGAGCATGTTCAGTCGAAGACTGTAATATTCATGCCTTCGGTTATCATAATATTTTCCGAATATCTCATGGGCCAGACTAAAAAATATATTAGTCATTCATATCCTGCCTTACCTGCTTCATTATAGTCTCAGGTTCCCTGCCGTAAGTCACAACAAGTTTAGCAAAGTCTTTGAAGTGACTGATCTTTTTCAGACGCGCCCATTCAAGAATATCTTGTCTTTTCTTAAGTTCATCTTTGAGCTTTTCTTCAGTCCATCCTCTGCTCTCCATAATGTTTTCCAGAACGTATGAACGACCTGAATATTGGAAAGCATCCTTTGCTGCATCCCAGATGAAAACCTCATTCGTGAGCAATTCTCCAGTTCTTGGATCTACACCTACAATTTCCGTAAGGGATTTGCATCTCCTTACTCTTTCTTCATTCACTTTTACTTGTGCCTGAATAGAAACAATGTCAAGAGCCTGGATCATTATCCTTGGAACGTTTATAGGTGGGTTCTCAAGTCTGTGTACCACAGATTGTACCGAATCTGCATGCATAGTAGAGAATGTAGTATGACCTGTTGACATTGCCTGGAAAAGTACATACGCTTCTGCTCCACGCACTTCACCCACAAGAATGTATTCAGGCCTTTGTCTAAGAGCTGCTCTTAAAAGCTCATACATCTGAATAGAGCCTCTTTCTTCACCTGCAAAGGATTCTCTGGTGACACCTGGTATCCAGTTGGGATGTGAAAGGTTTAGTTCCCTTGTATCTTCAATGGATACTATTTTCATTTCAGGCTGGATGAAAAGCGATACTGCATTCATTGCAGTTGTTTTACCCGATGCTGTACCTCCAACGAATACTATGCTTTTACTCGAATCCACGGCCATCCACAGGTATGCCATCATGGCTGTGGAGAATGTATGGTAATTGACGAGATTTGCCGGTGTGATGGGATTCTCGTTGAACCGTCTTATGGTAAACGTGCTTCCACGGGTGGTAACCTCCCTTCCAAGAGTAAGCTGGATACGTGACCCATCTGGCATTGTCGCATCGAGAAGCGGGTTTGCTATGGATATGTGTCTTCCGCATAACTGAGCAATCCTTATGGCGAAAGCATCGAGCTCATCATCATCAGAGAAGATCACATTCGTGGGCACTGAGTTATAGGATTTGTGGAATACATAGATGGGAGTATTTGGACCATCACATGATACATCCTCAAGTCTCATATCGCGCATGAGCGGATCTATTCTTCCAAAACCGAGGAAGTCTCTGATCAAGTGATACATCACTCTTTCCCTTTTACGGACTGAAATATCTATTTTGTACTCTTTCAAATATTTGGTACTATATTCCCTTAGATATTTTTCAGCACTCTTGTGATCGGTTTCCTTTAAGTTGAGCTCAAGCGTCTCTATCAACTGCTGTTTCATATTTTCCAGCAGTTTCTTTTCCTCTTCGGAAAGCAGGGGTTCAAGAACCTGATATTGATATTCATGCGTGACAGGATTATATGCAATTCTAATGTAGGCATATGGAGCATTAACCGGATACATCTCAATTTCTTTGAAATTGCTTCCTTCAGGAACAGCAAAGTCAACGATAGGACCATGTATTGCAATGTTGTATGCCTCTTCAAGTTCCTGTTTATTATAAATAATATCTATCAATCGCTGGTGTAGAGGAACTTCTTTTTCTTCTTCTGTCTTTCCCCCATACTCAACAGCAAATTCTTTGCTATTAATAACGCTTTTTACTTTCTGCTCCCATTCAGAGCTCTTGTCAAAATCAATACTATGGTTTGTAATCAATTTGTTATGATCCTCTGCCAGATGAGATTTCAGATCATCTGCAGTCTCATAAGAATCAGAATAATTATCTATATCTGAAAGGAGTAGATCAATAGCCTCTTCAGATTTTGAATTCTTATTATGTTTATTGGTTCCTGGAATTGCAGGAAGCGGCACTTCTTCTGCATTCCCACCATGTTGGACTCCATCGGCAAGATCCATGCTATGACCTCTTATTTTTTAGATTGGGAGAAAGGTAACTTAGCACCAGAAAGACGTGCTTTTTCAGCTTTTTGCTTTTTTTGGCCTTTTCCCTCTTCAAGTTCAGGTATCTTTATCCCACAGAGTGCGGCTCCAAGTCTGTTCATTGCTATAGAGATCTCTGAGTATGGATATTTTGTAACCACCGGACTTTTGCCTGTTATACTATTGGGTACACTAACATCCTCAGGCAGCACTTCAAGTATTTTCATATCAAGTGATTTTGCCAGCTTTTCTCTGTATGGTTCATCGTGTACTGGCATAGTTCTGTTAAGTACCATACCTGTGACTTCTTTTCCTAGTAATGCTGCAATTGTTTTCATCTTAGAGCCATCTGCAATGGCGGTCATTTCAGGTGTAAGTACCAGTAGAACTTCATTACATAGTTCTATGCAAGTGGCAGTTATGTGGTTCATTCCCGTAGGAGTGTCAATAATAATAAATTCAAAATTTGGTGCCATTTCAGATATAACATCTTTGAGCTTGGATGGATCTGCCTTTTTGAATCCCTGCAAGGATATGCCACAGGGAAGGATTTTAAGGCCGTTAGGTCCGTCGCACATTGTATCGGTGACATTGGCTTCATCAGCCAATACTTCATGTAGTGTGATCTTATTATTCTCCAATCCCAGCATAAGACCTATATTTGCCATGCCAAGGTCAGCATCAATCAAAAGAGTCTTTTTTGCAAGACCGGCAAGTGCTGCTGCCAGATTGACAGCAAACATGCTTTTACCAGTTCCTCCTTTTCCGGAAGTTATTGTGTATATTTTGGCAGCCATCTTATTCACAACTTTGATCATCTGTTCTTACTTTCAGTTCAAACTTTATACAGAGAATTAGGTAATATAAATATAAAAAGATAACTATAAAATAAAGACTATTGAATTACGCTCAAGCTATATATAGGAAATTCCATCAACAATACATGGAA
>MVQW01000231.1 GCA_002067265.1 Methanomethylovorans sp. PtaU1.Bin073
AAGAGCCAATTACAGTATATAATGCTTCAAATGTTATCAGATTCACAGAAGGTAGGGCTCATATTGTGGCAAATAGGGGCAGAAGTGATCCTTACACACCGTGGAAGGCACTGATCCCTCAAAATGTCCAAAATCCATTTAACAGGAAACTTGACCCGGAAAACGTGGAAGAATTGATATTGGATACAGACATGATAATAATAGCAACCGGATCACAGGCCGACGATTTGCTTTACTATAGACTTCTACAAGAGAAGGCAGCCGATGAAATATACTCTGCAGGAGATGCGAAAGAGCCTGGCAGGGTATGGGAAGCCATTAATGGAGCTAATGAGATTGCAAGGAATATATGAAACTGTTGGAGTTAATAATTGCTTATATTTATTCCTTTTAGATTCAAGATTTTGATTTTATCAACTGCATTGTTTATATTTTATCTTAGTTTTTTCTATTTCACATAGTTCCAGAATAGGTAATGTGAAAAATCCATAATTTGAACTGAGAAAGTTATATTGATAATAGTAATACCATTGTTCAATTACTACAAGTTATTATTTATATCTAAACTCAAATAGCGTTTATTGTCAATAATGATAAAATCCCAGTTTGCATGATTGACTGCGAAAAGATTTGATTTCGAAAAGGTGGTATATAAATGGAGTGTGTATGGAATTTGTGGGGGGCAGTTCCTCATTCTACTTATTGGATAAATCAAATAATGATTGAAATAAGACAATGGATCAGTAGTAATTGAAGAAGTAAGGAATGTTATCCAGACAAAGGAGTTTCTTATGATAAGGAATATGAAGCACACATCAATAGAAATCATGGCTGGAGAATCTGTGACATGGAGAAATCTCCAAAGAAAAAAAGTCCCAATTATAGTGGTCAGCAAAGAGGGTATGTGGGAGCCTCAGACTGTTTATTATGATAGGATATTTTCCTATACATTTGATAAACCAGGTACATATACCTTCATGCTTGAAGGTACTCATATATCAGGTACTGTTGTGGTAGTTTGAAACTGAAGGCCATGAGTGAAATAAGAATAGCAATAAAATAATTGCTTGCTGAACTGTGGTCTATTGCAGATTTTATCCACATACTCCTCGAGGAACATATAGGATCTTTACATTGTACTCTTTATTTTATATGAAAAAACATCTGCAATGAAATCTCCATAGTTCGCGTAATTTCTAATCCTGCATTATTTTTTCTAATGTAAGAATTTTATATCTTAGATACCTAGTTCAATATAAACTTCATGCCTATTGAATTGGTATATTTTTCAAGTTTTATTATGGAAAATGATTTTTCTCATATTTAGAGCATTCACGTTTTTGATTTTATCAACTGCATTGTTTTGAGTCCAGCCTAGATTTTTTCGTGCCATGTGGTTTCAGAATATGCACCTAGAAAAATCCACAATTTCAATGGGGAATTAAGTATTGATAATAATAATACCTTTGGCTAATAACCATGAGTTATTATATATATATGTCTACCAAAATACCTGTTTAGTCAAGAAGTGGCTTGCCACCTTGTTGACTGAAAATGATTGTCAGATCATGGTCAAGAGCGGAAATCGTGGAGAAGTCAACATGCTCCGCATCAATGGCCATTGTTAGATAATGCATGGAGGTATTCTATGGAAGAAAGCGAAATACTCAATGGATTAACGAATGCAGTAGTCAATGGGAAAAAGGATCAGGCTGTAGAGCTGGCAAACAAGGTACTTGAAGCTGGAATTGAGCCTTACAAAGCAATTATCGACGGTCTTGCAAAAGGCATGGAGATTATGGGTGACAAATACGACAAAAAACAGGCATTTATGCCTCACCTTCTGATGGCCTCAAATGCAATGTATGGCGGAATGGATGTACTCATTCCTCACATGAAAACCGAGGGTGATTCTAAAAGAGCAGTCCTTGTCATAGGCTCTGCAGAAGGAGATGTCCACGATATTGGAAAGAACCTTGTTAAGACCATGATGAGCGCAATGGGCTTCGAAGCAATCGACCTGGGCAAAGATGTTCCAATAGGCAAATTTACTGAGGCTGCAATCGAGCACAAGGCAGATGTCATATCTGTAAGCACACTCATGACCTCTACAATGGACAACATGGAGAAAATAGTAAAGAGCTTCTCAGAGAAAGGCATCAGAGACAAGGTCAAGATCATTGTTGGTGGAGCACCTATAACAGTTGACTATGCAGCAGAAATTGGAGCAGACACCTCCAAGAAGGACGCAATGGAAGCTGCAAAATGGGCCAAAGAAGCCGTAAAGGCACTTCCCGATAACAGGTGGAACTAAAACAGATTAATGGAATATGTGGATTCATTGCCCTCATCCGCATATTTCTGATTTTTCGATATAATGAAAACATAAAAGTGTTCCCTCAGGAACCACAGGTGCGTCTCAGGAATGCGCATCATAATCCTCTGGAATACTGACATAAAAAGCCTGTAATTAGTAACCCTACGTAAGATCGGGCTTTATTCTTTCACTATTAAAAATTACTACAGGAGTTCACTTCAATGGTAACATACACGCCAAAAGAGAGACTGGCACGCGTACTGACCCAAAAAACTGTTGATAGAATGCCAGCAATCTCTGTCACACAGACTGGAACAGTAGAACAGATGGAAGCAGTTGGGGCATTCTGGCCTCAAGCAAACGATAATGCAGAAGTCATGGCAAAGCTTGCAGAAGCAGGTCACACCGTCATCGGCTTTGAAGCTGTACGTGTCCCCTTTGATATAAGTGCAGAAGCTGAGTTCTTTGGTTGTGGCATCAAAGCAGGTACAAAAGAACAGCAACCATCCGTCAGCAGCCACTGTGTAAAAGACATGTCAGATGTTGAAAGACTTAAGAACTTCAATATCACTCAGGGCAGAATAGCTACTATTTGCAAAGCAATCAATATCCTTGCCGACAAATACGGAAAGGAACTTCCTATCATGGCAAGCATGCTCGGTCCATTCTCACTTGCACAACACATGAACGGTGATGACTGGTTCATGGCAATCATGACAGACGAGGATTTTGCATCAGCACTCATGAACCTAGCAACAGAGTTCAACGTCGCATATGCAGAGAAGATGGTAGAGAATGGTGCAGACACAATGGTCATCATTGATCCCACAGCAAGTGCCATGCTCATTGGTGACGTATACTATGAGAAATACGTAGTTCCTGCGCACAAGAAGATCGTCGATGCAATGCACGAATTGAACGTACCAGTAGTACTTCACATATGCGGTGACACCACAATGAGCCTCGAACTGATGGAGTCTTCTGGTGTTGACGCTATAAGTGTGGACCAGAGCGTAGATGTTGCAACTGCAAAGAGCAAGGTCAAAAAGGCAGTCATCATCGGAAACCTTGACCCTGTGGCAGCACTCTGGAAAGGTAGCCCGGACTCTATCAAAGCAGTCTCGCAGAAAGCTTTTGATGCAGGCGTCGATCTCCTTGCTCCGGGATGTGGAATTGTCAGCATG
>MVQW01000232.1 GCA_002067265.1 Methanomethylovorans sp. PtaU1.Bin073
CATTTTCCGATAAATACAAAGACCTTCTAGTCCAGGATGTCAGGAAGGAACTTCATCGGGCTTCCAGTCTGAAAGTTGAATCCATAGCTTCAAAGATAAGAAATATGGGATTTTCGTGTACTCAATGTGGAAGTTGTTGCAGAGCCTGTTGCACTGACAATCGTGTGATGCTCTTGCAACAAGATATTTTGACTATATCTGAAAACACGCATCTCTCTTCATCCGAATTTTTGTTACCCTTTATTCCTCTTGAAGTCGAAGATGCTCTAAATGGCATTTCTGAATCATCCAGTCTAATCCCATATACTGACAAAGATGGAAATGTGCACAGTTTTGGCTGGATGTTAAGGCGCAAGAAAAATGGAGATTGTTCTTTTCTTGAAAGTACAAATCAGCCCTATAAATGCGCTATTTACAAACTGCGACCTGCCTTATGCAGGACGTATCCTTTCTATCTGGAGGAATGCGAGCTTTGTACCTCTGAGTGTGAGGGCTTGGGATTACCTATATCACATGAGGATAGCCTTATACTTGCCAAGTCGGTACTTGACAGGTATTTACATGAACTTGAAGAGCGCATCCTAGTATATCAGTGCTATGAGCATTTTGAGCCAATAGACTCAAATATTGTCTATTCTCTGGAAAGATTCAAAAAGGGGCATGTATTCTATATAGTTCATGACAGTGAAGGGACTCATCGAAGATGTGAACCTATGTGAATTCCTGTTATAATTACTTTATCTATATAAGATTAGAATGTTGGTTACCATGTCTGAGAACATCAACTATCCAATGACTATTGCCGAGAAGATCTTCTCCAAAGCATCTGGCAAGGCCGTGAAAGCAGGAGAATTCGTACTTGCAGATATTGATCGTGCAATGACGCATGATATTACCGGTCCGCTTGCAATTGATGGTTTTTATGAGATCATGGCAAGCAAGCAAGAGAAAAAAGTGTGGGATCCTAGCAAGATCGTGATAATTTTTGATCATCAAGTGCCCGCAGATTCTATTAATGCAGCAGCAAATCACATAAAGTTGCGCAAGTTTGCAAAGGAGCAAGGGATCCTTAACTATGATGTATACGAGGGTATTTGCCATCAGATTATGCCTGAGAAAGGACATGTAAGACCCGGTGATTTGGTAGTTGGTTCTGATTCTCATACCTGCGCATATGGTGCTATAGGTGCCTTCTCCACTGGTATTGGCTCTACAGATATGGCTGCAGTATTTGCTACTGGCAAGCTATGGTTCAAGGTGCCGGAGACCATCAGGTTCGAAGTCGAAGGCAAGTTGCCAAAGATGGTGTATTCCAAGGACCTTATACTGCACCTTATAGGTGATGTGGGTGTAGAAGGGGCACGTTATCAGGCAGCAGAATATGCAGGTTCAACTATCCATAACATGTCTATTTCTGAGAGAATGACTATCTCCAATATGGCTATAGAAATGGGAGGCAAGGCTGGCATAATTGAAGCAGATGAGATTACGGCAGCTTACCTTAAGGAACGTATTCCTGATTATGAATTTGATCCATATTGGAAACCAGATGTAGGCGCAAATTACACTGAAATAAAAAGGTATAATGTTTCTGACCTTGAGCCACAGGTAGCCTGTCCCCACAATGTGGATAATGTGAAGCCCGTTACAGAAGTCGAAGGCACAAAACTTGATCAGATCTTCGTAGGTTCATGTACTAACGGCAGGTTCGAAGACATTGAAATTGTAGCAAAGATTATGGGTGACGAGCCCGTTGCCAAAGGTGTCAGGCTGCTTATTATCCCTGCATCAAGGGCAGAATATCTGAAAGTTCTGAAAGCTGGCTATGTAGAACAGTTCATGGAAGCAGGTGCCATAGTAGAGTCACCATGCTGTGGTCCATGTATGGGCGGTTCTTTTGGATTGCTTGGTGATGGTGAGGTGGGGCTTGCAACATCTAACCGTAACTTTAAAGGCAGAGAAGGAAGTCCTGCATCTTTTGTGTATCTTAGCTCCCCCGCAACCGCTGCTGCCTCAGCTTTGACTGGTGAAATCACAGATCCGAGGAAAATTTAAGGGCCGGAGACCAAAAGAAATAAATACATTTCTTCAGTGATAATTTGGCTAAGACGTTGGTTCTACCAATACCCGTCATATTGGATGGATTAACTCCAACGTCTTCACATTAATTTTGTTTTTAATAAAAAGGGCTAGTCTTTGAACAAAGGCTTATTCGGTTCATGTGCTTGCCATTCATAAGGTGAGGTAAACTATGTCAGATGCTGATCTATCTGTTTTTAATGAAGTGTATAATGTTATCTGTGATCGTAAATTAAATCCCGTGGAAGGATCTTATGTGTGTTCATTGCTCAACCATCGAAAGGGAATCAACAAAATACTTGAAAAGGTGGGAGAGGAGTCTGTTGAAACAATCCTTGCAGCGAAAGACAAACAAAAAGATCACATTGTATCTGAATCTTCAGACCTGTTATTTCATTTATTAGTTATGTTTGCCGCACTTGATATCTCTCTTGAAGATATTACGGACGAAATGAAAAAGAGAAGAAAATAATCATTTCTTCTCATTTCGTTTGATTTTCAGTACACTGCAAGTTCATGCAGCACATCTGTTTTTGAAAGTATGCTCTTTGCAACTCCATCGTATGTTACTATAATAAATGCAATGATGGGATTGGCATCGAATATCTTAACAGCATCTATCAAAGAGGCTTCAGAATCGATTGTTATTAGATCAGTTTTCATTACATCCTTCACTTTTGTGTCCATGTCTCCTTTTGAGATGACTCGACCTATATCTTTTAAGGTTATCGTTCCCACTATGTTGCCATTGTCTTCTACAGGAGCACCATATATGTTGTTTTGTGAAAGTAAAGTTGCAGCTTCTTTTATGCTGTT
>MVQW01000233.1 GCA_002067265.1 Methanomethylovorans sp. PtaU1.Bin073
GAACTGTGGAACGATTGCGTTGCTTGCGACAGATTTAACAATTGCAAGCAAGCTGTTATGTGCCTGGAACTGAGGAAATAATATGCTGACAATGGGAATAATCAACACATATGACAAGATCAAAGTACTGGATGCTCATTACCGTGCCATTGCAAGAGCTGCTCCCATCTGCCATGCGTTTGGATTTCGACTTGCACTATATGATTTCCCTTTTAACATGACCGCCGAAGAATTGGTGGAATATGTTACCGATAAAACCACCATAGGTGAATCTGGTAAATACCTGCGTCTGTTATACGAGAAGGGGCATTTTTTTGTATTTGATTTGCCAAAAAAAGGTTTTCAACCTCAGTTTGGCACAGTGATTGTAACAACTTCGAAACCTGAAAAGAAACGTGCTATAACTCCTGATGAGATTGCAAATGGAATACTCAGGAAAAGTTCATACTTGTTGCTTGTTGGCCTTGGCAGAAAAGGGCTTCCAAAAGAAATGTTCGAACAAGCTCCACTTCACCTTGACATAACTTCAGCCGGAATATCCCTGGAAACCTGCACGGCTATAGGTTGCATCCCTGCATATATTATGGGCATAGTGCATACAAAGCAAAATTCAAAACCAATGATAAGAGAATAGATTAAAAGAGTGTAGAGTAGATAAAAGAGAGGCTCTTAGAGCCTCGGAGAAGGAGTTTTGCGCAACCAATCGATATCCGACTGATACAATTCGCGCAGGTCTTTAAGGTCCAGTTTGAGCATTGCCAGACGGCTTACTCCCAAGCCCCAGGCAAGCACAGGGTATTTGATACCAAGCGGGTCAGTAACTTCCTTCCTGAAAACACCTGCACCTCCAAGCTCTACCCAGCCAAGTCCCTCAACGTAAACCTCAGGTTCCACGCTGGGTTCTGTGTATGGGAAATAGCCTGGCCTGAAGCGCACATCCTTGAATCCCATTCTGTGATAGAATTCTGATAGCAAGCCCAGAAGATTGGCGAAAGTCATATCTTTATCCATGACCACACCTTCCAGTTGCTCGAATTCCGGAGTGTGGGTCGGATCGATAGTTTCCCTGCGGTATGCTCTATCAATCGAGAATGCCTTGATAGGTGGTTCAGGGTGATCAGCAAGGTATTTGATGGTTACAGCAGTGGTATGTGTCCTAAGAACATTCTTACAGGCAATTTCCTCACTCCACTTGCCACCCCATCCCTTTGATTCAAGATCTCCTCCATGCTCATGCATGGCACATACCTTATCTTTGTACTCCTCTGGAAGATCCGATGTTTCTTCAAGGTGGAAAGTATCCTGCATCTCTCTGGCAGGATGATCCTGTGGCTGGAAGAGCGCATCGAAATTCCAAAATGAACTCTGTACAATGTCACCTTTTATTTCAGTGAAGCCCATTTCCAGGAAGATCTGGCGCATCTGGTCGATCAGACGCTGATAAGGATGAATCTTTGCTCCATATACAGGGCGGGGAGGGGTATGAATATTATAGGGCCTGAAATTTTTCTCTTTCCATTCTCCACTCTTTAGCATCTCGGAAGTAAGTTGAGCAACCTCTTCCTCCAAAGTGATGCCCTCATGCACGAGATCTTTACCTGCAGAAGTGATCTTTATATTCCTGAGCTTCTCTTCATTCCGGCTTACAAGTTTGCGTTTCAGAAGGTCCTGAATAGTAGCATTGTTCACTCCCAACTGCTCAAGTGTGACCTTGCCACTTATTAAATTAGCAAGGGCTTTTTCATCGTCACCAACATCTGCTTTGCCTGAAGGAACTACATTTCCCTGCTCGATGTTAGCCCACCCTTTGCGGCGAAGCCATCCGGTAGCAATACCCACTATTTTAGGTGATACTTTTCCTTTAAGCTCTTCCAGAGAAGTGGGACCGGAAATAGCTGATATCATTTGTCTTTCAGGAAGACCACACCTGGCATACTCTTCGCCCTCTGAAGTAAGGCTGTATGTTTCCAGAACCTGCTCCGACACCTCCACAAGCCCTTTCTCTTCCAGCATAAAGGCAGACTGAACCAGAGTCTCTATCTTCAGTCCGGAAATCTGTGCAAGTTCAACTGGAGTTGATTTTTCTTGTATCCCCAGCTTTATCAGAACAATTTTCTCGTTAGTAGTAAGATTATACTGGTGGTTCATTATCACACCTGATCTAAGTAATTATCATATTCATAAGCCGTACTCATCAAGTCTTTCCCTCGCCAGTTCCCTTTTCTCCTGGTGATCCTTCAGGAACTTCTCCATTCTTTCAGCAGCCAGATTCTTACAACTGCCACAGGTCCTTTGCCCTGTGATACATTCCTCACGTATTTGCAAAAGCTCTTTGTCATCTTCCATGAGATGGAAAAGCAAAAGCTCGAACACAGAGCATTTTTCAGGTTCTCCACCTAGTTTCTTTTGCTCCTCAAGGCTCATACGGCCTCCAGTCTTGGCACGCTTTACTTTTTTCGCCCCTTCCTTGGGATCATCGAGAAGAGCAATATGACTTTCAGGGATACTGCTTGACATTTTTCCACCCTGCAGACCGGACATGAAACGATGATAAGTAGCTGCTGGAGGGACAAATGCATACCCTCCATAACGAAGCTCAACTTCCCTGACCGCCTTTAACAATTGATCAAAGTCATCAGCTTCAAGAACATCCAAATGACCTTCAAAGAGTTTTGTATTTCCCGGAATGATATCATGCAGTTCTTCTAATGCTCCTTCCGGAGCTGCTTTACTGCGTATACTGAAATAATGCTTACCCTCTTTATCTTCCCGTCCTTCTATTTTGAACATGTTCATCTTGTGACCAAGTCCCCGAGTGAGACGGATATGCGGGTCCTGATCAGCACCTACCGGGATGACAGTTGGTTTTGGACCTCCGTACTCTTCAAGCTGAGGGTGAAGGATATCAGCACTCTGCGTTACTGCACTTACCATGTGGGATACACTTGTTTCTCCAGAAAATCCATAGATAGCACTTAGTTCTGAAAAATTGGCCTTTGAACCTAGTTCAAACGAAAGGTCTTTCACATTATCTGAAGTGGACTGGAAATAAATGTGCCCATTTGGTTCAAAACCAAGGGCAATGAGGCTCACGATGTACTCATTGATGCCCGTATCCCTGCATTTCTCCCATGAAATACCTCTTACTGAGTGCGCTTCACGATCAGCTATTCCCACAAATGCATCTGCACCTTTCTGCTGATGCCATATTATCTCTTCCATAACCATCTTATGCCCAAGATGTATTCTGCCGGATGGCATGAATCCACTCATTACGGCAAATGGGTCTTTATTCTGCATTGCATCAAGCACATGCTCATAACTGCGATGGCCGAAGATCAATTTCCTGCGCATTAATCTGTGAGGATCTTCTATACGGGAATATAAAGCATCAAAAGGCATTATTCCAAATTCCTCAAATAATTTAGAATAGTCTTCAATGTTAGTTGAGCTCCACGGATCGAGTTTTACGTTCATGAGGGATCTATGTCCTATGTATGTTGATATAGATATAATACATGCCGCTGGCTGCCTGGCAATAGTAAAAACACCTAGTTATATGTAAATGTTCTTATTGTAAAAGATAAAGGCTATTTTTCCAACAGCCTGAAATCGTAGGGTGCAGACTCACTCTCCGGGATACTCCTCACCAATCCCAGGAATGCAGGATCGTGCATCTTACAGCTATAGCGTTCTCCCCTGTAATGTGAGCTTTTACGTATCCTTTTCCATATAGTTTTAAGAGACTCTTCGCGAACATTACCGTAACTGAACGGAATGTAAGGACAAGGTTTTACAGAACCTTCTACGCATAAATGTATCCAGCGCTGTCCTGCCATGCATCCCAGCATGCGACCTTCAAAATAAGTATTTGCAAATATCCTTGGCCCACCTTTTGTGGAGTTGATACGCTGATAGAAATCAAGGATATATTTACGTTGTAGATCAGAAATAATCAAGTCTTCTGGTTTCTTAGGAATGCTTTCCCATAAGGAGAATTCATGCACGCCCAGAGAAGATGCCATCTCATACATTTCAGGGATGTTATCAATGTTCTTGGGAGAGACATGGGTGCACATTGTAACAAGCAATCCTGCCTCAAGACCCATTTTTATCGCAGAAGTAGCTTTCTCAAAAGCACCATCAAGCCTACGGACCTCATCATGTTTTTTAGGGTCAGTAGAGTAGATGCTTATCAGTAGATTATATAATCCTGCTTCTTTCAGCTTTTTGGCAGCCTCCGGAGTCATTTCAGTACCTGGAGTGTACATGTTGACGATAGCACGCTCCTTATCAACATACTCGATAAGCTCGAATATATCCTCACGGAGCATGGGATCACCTTCCGTGAAAGTGATTATGAAAGCACCCATATCCAATGCTTCGTCGATGACCTTTTTTACAGTGGAAGTATCAAGTTCACCTTCGCCTCCACTTATGACGCAATGTGCACACTGGCACTTACATTTACGCGTGATCTCAAAGGAGACTGTTTCGGGCACATACCTTCCAAGTGCTGTCTGAACCTCAGCAAGCAGCAACCGGTTAAAAACTTTGCTGGGAATGGGAGGGAGCCATGTAGAAGCGACAATATAATCTTCTGTAACCAGAGCAGGCTTTTCGTCCTTCAAACGCGAATTAATCATATCAAGGAAAGGAGTACAAGCTCTTTTTAGCCCACCTTTTGCTTCGAGTTTGATAAATGCATCACTCTTATGTAATTTAATGGTAAGTCCTGGTATTGACACCAGATTGATATTAGTTTCCAGACCTTCTGATGAAACTTCAGTGGAATTCATTTATATGCTCCTTTTTTGAGAACTGCTGCGGAAAA
>MVQW01000234.1 GCA_002067265.1 Methanomethylovorans sp. PtaU1.Bin073
GATTTCATTGTCTTCAAATTCCCAAAAAGAAGGTAACATAACAACTTTCTCTTTTTCCCATCCTTCCTTCAATGAAATCACTGTATCCACAAAAGAACAAAAGGCATCAAATAATTTCATGTACTTGTCTGCTTTGTTCTTCATTGCTGCACTGTTTGCTATTGGAGGAGCCATCTATCTGAATAAAAAGAACAAGGATACAAATAAAGATATAGATAGCCAGGGGCTGGAATACAGGTATTCTGCAATACAGAAAGTCCTTTCTGCAATTGATTCGGATCTAAAGGAAAAGATCATAGATGAAGATGTTCACAGTGCAATGTCTGCCAAATACAAAAAAGAGGCATCTCTAATAAAGAAAAAACTGGAAAAAATGCAGAAACGTTGAGTGCGGCAGAAGAAGAATGTCATTAAGCACACGTTCTTCTATTCAGGCTCATTTTTTGGAGGTATTTCATCTAATTTGATATTTGGAATTAGTTGAATACGTCCTTATATACATCTCCCATATTTTTCCAATTCATTACAAGTTCCAAGTTAGAGTATGTGGTTAGTGATTTCACAATGGATTTCATTGATTTTTCATCGAAATCCAGATGTTTCAAGTCCTTGTAATTCATAATAAAAGAGGAAGCTGTGCGTATGCCTTTGACTTGCAATTTAGTCTTTAAGGAATTACCACTTTCTTCAGTTGCCAAACATTTATAGAGGATTGCTTGGTCTACCCAGTCGATGATTCTATCAGATGGTATTTTTGTATCAAGGAACAGGTCTACAATATCTGCTGTAGCCATCTGGGGTATATCCTCAATATCTTCTTCATGCAACCTGGATTCATCCCATAAAGTAATACCATCCAAGTCGCTTAATGGTAATTCCTTCTTTAGACTCGGTATTACCACAGGTGTTACTCTTTTCTTGATGTATTCCCATGCTACTTCAGGGAAAAACCCAATCACAAAACCAAGAACGCAAAGAAGGTAAGAAGATGTGTTTGTCGTTAAAGGCACTGTGATTGAAATGTTGAAGCTCTGGTTACTAATATTATATGTAGGTGCCGTAGTAGTCTCTTCCAGCATTATAAGGCTTATTACCGAAATAAGTATGACAGCTACAAGTATCCTCTTGGATACTATTGCAAAAGCAATTGCACGTAAATCTTTGGAAGCATACCGTCTGCATAATACTTCTATCGAAAAGAGATATGCTCCCAGAAAAGCAAAACTAACCGCTGACGTCCCCATGAAAATTAGACTTGTAGAGTTTCCTTGTAAAATTACAGAGCTCTCTTGTGGAGTTTGCACTGGAAATAATATAAGTAACCATCCTATAGTAATAAATATTGTAGTTAAACTGATAAGTATGATATCGGGAACTGATATTTCCTCGTATATCTTGACCCAATCTTTGGTGGAAGCTTTATGTCCTTCACCTGAACCTGTACCTATAGAATAATAGAATTTGGACAAGTCTGGAGGGATTTCGCCATACACGTCTTCAAAACGCTCAAGATAGCGACGTATAGGGGTTAGAATCGACAACGATTCATATTTTTCTTTCAAAAGACCAAGTCTTTCCAGTTTAATAACGAATTCATCCAGCGCACTGTATATGTTTCTGGACATGAAAGCGAAGTACATGGCTACCGGTAAGAAGCTGGCTATAATAACGAATACGGATTTGATAATAACCAATGGATCAGTCAAAGTTATAACGAATATATATTTGCAAAGAATTCTGGGGTCAATTAAATTTTTCTGATTATACATGCCCACCAGTAATATGATTACCACTATATTCAAAAAAACCAATAACCATAAATATATATGTCCTGTTTTCAATTTATTTTTCAGCCAGTTAGGTTTCTTGTTTAGTGATTCAATTTGTCCACCAGAATTATTGCTATCTGAAGATCCAATATTCTTATTTGTAGAAGCTATTTTTTCCGGATATTCCGAACCCCTCACCTCAATATATTTATAATTTTGATCTTCTAGTTTAGTCTCCCTTTCATGTGCATTTTCCCCACTCATCTATAGGCCTCCCAATACCTATGACAGATTGTTATTCCCACATTCAACCACAATTGTGGACATCATAGAATAATATGCCTACTAGCAATATATCTACTTGATGTTACATGAAATACACAAAATATCCTATTCCTTGCCTTATTGCTCCAAACTTGAATCCTCTTCATAAGATGCACAAATATTTATCCGATACCCAAAGATGAAGGTGCATGTTAAAAGGTCTGATCTTTGATGTTGATGGTGTGCTCATGGATTCCATGCCCTATCATGCCAATGCCTGGGTGCAGACTTTCGAGGAGGCAGGCATACATATCACGAATATGGATATATATGAGATCGAAGGCTCCAATCACAAAGGTGTTGTAGATCTCATTTTCCATAAGGCTGGATTGAAACCCAGCACATCTGATTATGAAATATTTCTAAAAAAGAAAAGGGAACATTTCCTACGTAACAACAAGGCAGAACCTTTCAAGGGTATGCAGGCATGCTTGAAGGCGCTGAAAAAGAAGTATAAACTGGCTGTAGCGTCGGGAGCTGACAGGACAATAGTAAATACATTAATGGATTCATTTTACCCCGGTATCTTTGAGGCGATAGTTTCAGGTGAAGACGTTACCCGTGGGAAACCCGATCCTGAGCCTTACCTCACAGCAGCTAGGAAACTTGGGCTTGTGCCCGAAGAATGCATGGTGATAGAAAATGCTCCATTGGGAGTAAAGTCTGCAAAAACAG
>MVQW01000235.1 GCA_002067265.1 Methanomethylovorans sp. PtaU1.Bin073
CCTTTTTCTTTTCCTGCACGCACCGTTTGTATAATAATTGCAAGTTGCGCAGCAAAATTCTTTATTCTCAAGCTTGGCTACTATTTTTTGTTTTTGTGCATCTATGATCTCAAAGTCACTGCGATGCTTGTAGGCATGCCAATCTTTATAATACATCATATTTGCAAGTACAGAAATGGTAGGAGGATTCCAGGATCTGTATGTTTTCTCGGATTTGACACCAGCATATTCAGCCTGTTTTTCCCTCTCAGCCTGACGTCTATATTTTTCATCCACTATATCCTGAAGCTCTCTCTTAAGTTCTTGTGCCTCCAGGTTTCCGGAACTATACAACAACGCTTTAGAAATATAATTGAGTGCAGCTTCGTATTCTTTTAATTCCTTTAAAACCATGCTTTTATTGAAATAAATGGGATAGAGATTGCGTACTTTTCCGGAGTCAACTACAGCATCAAAAAATCTGATTGCTTCTCGTAGGTCCCCTTTTTTATAAAAAAGTAGGCCCATTTTATTGAGAGCAGATACATTTTTTGGTTCCAGTTCCAGAGCCATCTTATAATAATGTTCTTTTTTATCAGGGTCTGTTTCCTGATCCCCCATTTGAACAAACTTTTGGGAAGCCGTTGTTGTCTCCCTTTTAGCAGTTTCTTTTATTGAGTTCATATACCAGAAACCTAAACCTTTTAGTAAATAAGTAGAATGCCAACACACTTAATGCTAGAAGCATCACAAAATACAAGTTTTTCACCCACTACATCCATAACCTTTTCGACATTGATACCCACAGCTTCCGGAGGTAACCTGCGAAACTCCGGTTTTCTGCATTTTTCTGCACAAACATCACATTCATTGCATGCACCTGGTCTTAATAAGTGGGCATAGGTAAAACCTTGCCTAAAGGCAAGATATTCCAGCTGTAGCATTTTATGGAACGATTCCCTGCGTAAGCGGGACCATGCCTTGAGAACATCTGGCTCATTTGACACATCATACTCTTCAATAAGCAATAAGGCTCTATTGTAGTCTTTAAGAATCTTTCTGAATTCATCGATATCCATAACATGAGGAGGACAGCTTAAACGTTTACCATATCCTCTGCATCCGTATGCACACTTTAGCCTAGTACGATTTTCCACTTCGATATATTTAGTTTCCAGTGGATAAGCACGCAACCCTACTTCCAAAGCCCTTTCGACAAGCATGTCCTCTTTTTCTTTCATAGGTACCTGTATGTGTTTTTATTCTTAGCCTTCGGTGAAAACAACCTTGACTTCTTTTACATCCCACAGAGCTTCAAGCTTTTCTACCAAATCCTCCTTTATGGCGTTTGCAAACTGATGGCTGGAAGGCAGATCAAGGATAACTCTTACCACTCCATCTTTTACCTCTATCTTGGTAACAAGTTCCGTACGTACTATATCAAGCCCTGCCATGGGATTCATTACATGCTTTAACCTGCTTCTTACAACTTCATCTGTCGTTGGCTCCTGTTCACTGATCAAACCATGCTTTTCCTCATAATCCCGTATGGCAGACCTCAAACCTTCTACAGCCAGTACTGAACAATGTCTTTTTACAGGAGGCAATCCTCCCAATTCATCAGTTGCTTCCTGCCATGTGATCTTCTTCGCCTCGGCTATAGTCTTTCCTTTAGCCATTTCAGTTATAATTGATGCAGTAGCGATATTAGAAGCACACCCATAGGACTCGAATTTTATATCATCTATTACAGTGGTTTCAGGATTCACTTTAAGGTATACTGCAACCATATCTCCACAGGCGGGACTACCTTCCAGACCCTTGCCATCTGCATCCTCTAGCTTACCTACGTTTTTAGGATTGCGGAAATGTTCTAACACTTTCTCAGTATAAGGAAATTTCATGATATCACCTCACTTTTTCGCATATAGCGGACTTATCTCTCTGAGTTTTTCTATAATCTCTTTTAAGGCATCTAGGACCGCATCCACGTCTTCCATGGTGTTATATCTGCTAAAAGTGAAACGCAGGGAACCATGAGCTCTCTCATGATTACCTCCAATACCCAGGATTACGTGACTAGCTTCCAGTGATCTGCTGAAACATGCAGATCCGGTACTCACTGCAAAGCCTCGCATGTCAAGATGCAATGTCATTGACTCTCCCTCTACATAATGGAACGTAATGTTGGCATTCTGTGGTGTACGGCTGGTACGGCTCCCGTTTAGTGTAACATGAGGGATTTCTTCCAAAGATTTGCTGATCGTATGATCCCGCATCTGCGCAAGCCTGGTATTTTCTTCAGGCGTCACAAGTTCCACAGCCTTTGCAAAGCCCACAGCTCCCGGGATATTTTCAAGACCAGCCCTACGATTTGATTCCTGGTAGCCACCATCCATCCATTTTTCCAGAGGAGTGCCTTCACGCATATACAGAGCACCAACTCCTCTAGGACCATGTATTGTATGCGCAGACATGCTCACTAGGTCTACGGGAAGTTTTTGAACATCCAGTGGTACACGAGTGAACGTATGCGTGGCATCAGTATGCAAAAGCACATCTTTTTCACTGCAAATGTCAGCAATGGATTTTATGTCCTGTAGTGTACCGATCTCCTGATTGGCATGCTGAATGGATACCAGTGCAGTTTCTTTGGTTATAAGGCTGCCAAGCTGCTCTAAATCTACAAATCCTTCATTATCTACATTCAAGTAATCTACTTTGAACCCTTGTCTTTCTAGGCTCTTTGCAGTATTGAGCACCGGGAAATCTTCTATTTTAGATACTATTATATGTGAGCCTTTTTTCTTCCTTAAAGCAGCTGTAACGCCTTTGATGGCCATGTTACTAGACTCTGTTTCTCCGGAAGTGAATACAAGCTCTTCTGCAGATGCACCAAGTGTTTTCGCTATTGACTCTCTTGCGGCCATCAGCCCTTCTTTTGCATCTATTCCCATGGAATAGCCAAACTCTGATGTTGCTACTGCATAAGTATCAAAGAAATATGGTTTCATAGCTTCCAGAACGCGTTCATCCAGGCGAGTGCTGGCTGCATTGTCCAGATA
>MVQW01000236.1 GCA_002067265.1 Methanomethylovorans sp. PtaU1.Bin073
ATGACTGCAATAAGCCCCTGTCCTCTTACAACAAACATCACAGCTATAGCATATATCTCCAGAAGAATCGATCAGGGCGGTCATACGCTTATGGTTGGCTTAGTGTATACATTAGGACGAATGATTGCATACGTTCTAGTAGCATCATCGATCCTGTGGATCGGTCTGAGCAACCAGAATATTGCTCTATTGCTGCAGCAATATGGAGAAATACTACTGGGTCCATTCCTTATTCTCCTTGGAGTTCTCATGCTAACAGCCGACAGGCTTCTATTCTCCAAAGGATGCGGTATGATCAGTGGTCTGGGTCAAAAATACGCAGATAAAGGTTACCTTGGTGGATTCCTATTAGGCTTTGTTTTTGCTCTCTCTTTCTGTCCTTTCAGTGCAGTGCTGTTCTTTGGCATGCTTATACCCCTAGCAATGGCTGCTGGAGATCCGATCATCGTACCCTCGGTCTTTGCCATAGCAACAGCTTTGCCGGTGTTGTTCTTCTCAATGCTATTGGTATACTCTGTTTCCAGAGTAGGGACATTCGTAAATAAGCTTCAGGTTGTTGAGAAGACTATGAAAAAAGTAGTAGCATTGATCTTCATACTGGTAGGATTGTACTATTCAAGGATCTTGATATTTGGTTAACATTGTTTAATAAATTCCTTTGGCAATCATAGAAATTACATAAAATTTGAGTAAAAATGGCTCATGAACATAACCATACTGAGAAAATGGGTTGGACCATATTTTTAAATATAGTGATAACTGTTGCCGAGTATATTGGAGGGATCTATTCAGGAAGCTTGGCATTGTTATCAGATGCAGGCCATAATTTTTCGGATGTGCTTTCATTGATTTTAGGATATTATGGGGAGAAAGTATCTGAAAAACAAGCAACAAAAACACACACCTTCGGATTTAAAAGATTTGAAATTTTCACTGCTTTAATAAATGCTCTTGCATTAGTAGCTGTTGCCTTTTATATACTGTTTGAAGCTTTTCAACGATTACATGAGCCAAGAAATATTTCTCTTGGTTTAATGCTTGGTGTAGGATCAATTGGTTTACTGGGAAATCTAATATCAATTTTTGTTTTAAACAAAGAAAAGAATGCTTCGATTAATATGAAAGCAGCATATTTGCACTTATTTTATGACACTGTTTCATCAGCTTTTGTAATGATTAGTGCGGTAATTATTTACTTTACAAATTATGTGTTTATTGATACTATTGTCAGCGTAATAATTGCTTTTATGATTCTTTACAGCAGTCTTGATATTATCAAGAACAGCATTCATATTTTCATGCAGGGAGTCCCAGAAGGAACCGAATTTGATGAAGTTTATAGCTTAATCAATGATGTAAAAGGAGTGAAGAGTGTCCATAACCTGCATATTTGGGCAATAAATAGTAATAACACATTCTTGTCATGCCATGTATGTATCGATAAAACAGTAGAGAAAAGAACTGATGAAGTTATTCAAACAATAAACAAGTTGCTAAAAGAAAAATACGAAATTGAACACACAGCTATTCAGATTGAAGAAAATAACATTTGCAAAACAGGAATTGTTTGTTCTAAATAAGGTTCTGTAGAAATCGATTCTTCATTCCTTACTCCTACATTATATTCTTAAATTGATGAGTTTTCGGCTCTGTAGAAATCGTCAGGTTATAATCTCAACTGTGGGCAGATGCAACCACAGAGAACACAGAGTTCACGGAGATGGATAACTATTCAAATTCTCTGTGTTCTCTGTGAACTCAGTGGTTCAAACTTAATGTGCATGTTTTCTACAGAGCCGAGTTTTCTATGTAAGTATACACCAAAAAACATAGGGTTGGGAATGTTTTTTGTTGCAGATTAAAAATCTAGAACGTCCATTATGTGAGGAGACTAGCAGCACTAATCTTCATACTGGTAGGATTGTACTATTCAAGACTCTGGATATTTACATAGATACTGGCATGATCGTTAAAACATGGTATTTTGTAAGATTACATATTTTAACCCTTGTGATGTATTTCAAATCTTTTTGAAGCCGCCAGTTTTAAATATGCAATAGGTAATAATTTACTATAGATTTGCAGGGTAAATCCAAAACCATGCCAAACAATAAAGAGATGATTAATATGGAAATGAATAAAGAAGAAATGCTTGAACTTGGGTTCAAATTTCATGGACACCGTTGTCCTGGAATGCCACTTGGATTGAGACTTGCCTGGGCAGCCATGGAAAAGCTTGGTGTGTCAAGAGCAAAGGATGGAGAACTTATAGCCCTTATCGAGATAGGCGATGCACATTGTGCCGGTTGCTTTGGAGACGGAGTACAGGTTGCCACAGGATGCACAGTGGGTAAAGGCAATATCAAGAAAACATATGTGGGCAAAATTGCATTGACTCTTATTTCCACTAAAGATGACAAAGCAGTCAGGGCTCATGCACTGCCTGAACTGTTTGCTAAAATGGAGAAGTCTCCTTTCATTCAGCAAAGGAGTTCAGGTGTCCCAGCGTCAAAAGTGGCCACTGAAATCTCACAACCTGCAATAGATATGATAATGTCAATGCCAAGTTCAGATTTCATTGGAGTCAGCGAAATATTTGACTACAAAATGGAATCTCCTGTTGTGCAGTTCAAAAGAGTACAATGTTCCAAATGTAAGGAAATGGTTATTGAAAAATATGCCCGTGTGCTTGATGACAAGATTGTCTGCCAGCCATGTCTGGAAAAAGTGCATAAACTATAATCGATCATATAAAAGGAGATGTTAAAATGATTTTTGTTAAAGATTTTATTGAAACAGGATTTAATTTTCACGGTCACAGGTGTCCTGCCATGCCGCTTGGTATGAGATCTGGAGCTGCTGCTATGAACGCACTTGGCGTTGAAAGATCAAAGGATAAAGAGCTCTTTCTGATTGTAGAGACAGGAGATGATCATGCGGCAGGGTGCTTTGTCGATGGTCTTATGACTATTACCGGCTGTACTTATGGGAAAAGCAATATTGAGAAGACTTACTATGGTAAAATGGCTTTTACACTCATCGATACCGTAAAGCAAAAGGCAGTCAGAGCACACATAAAGCCTGAATTCTTTGGCAACATGCTAAAATCTCCATTTGTTGAACAGAGGAAAATAGGTGTACCGCCACAAAACATTCCTTCTGAGATCACTGAACCATTGATCAACAAAATACTAA
>MVQW01000237.1 GCA_002067265.1 Methanomethylovorans sp. PtaU1.Bin073
CAAGTAATTAATCACATGAACTCTGAAAGGCCTGTCTGCTTTGATTTGTCGTTCTCAAAAAGAGATTTAATATCGAGTCCGATAAGTTCTATACGCTGCCGTGTATAAGCTGAAACATTATAATCTACAGCTACCTTTTTTGACACTTCGAGATATTTCTTCACAGCTCCTTCATGCACTGTTAGTATCACACGACCTCCGCATTTTGGGCATACTCCTGTAAGAGGAGGCCTGCGGAACTTCTCATCACATTTGATACAACGTGTGCTTTGCCTGGAAAAAGCCCTGAGGTTACCGAACAGGTCAGGGAGGAAATGCGAAACAAGAACTCTTTCTGCAACATCTGATGCATCAACAGCCCTGATCTTATCCGCCAAAGCAAGCTGAGCATCCATTTTCTCCACCATGCTTCCAAGGGTCTTATAAGCACTTACCGTAGGTCCCATGGCAATATCTGATGTATCATATGTGAACATGAATTTATCATACTGCAAGGGAGTACCCAGCCGACTGCTCACAAGGTCCATTTTGCTTTCCAGTTCCTTTGGGTTTGTGTATTTTAGTGTAGCTTCGTAGAATTCAAGGGGATAATGGTCGCATACGTCTATGTTGTGAGCTTCCTTGTCTACCTCACTTGGATCTAAACGGGTGGTCAGTACAAGCGGCGCATCCATCTTTCCGCCTCTTTTGTCAGGCAGGTATTCTCTTGAGAAGTTGATCAGACCATCCATGAGCAACATTACACAATCCTCATCACCGTCACAGTTACGCCGTTTAGCCGCATGGAAAAAGGGATGAGCATAGCCCACTGCAGCTCTTGTGAAACCTACAAGCCTTCCCAGCACACCTGCGGACGTATGAGGTGCAAGACCCATAACTAGTGCACCTACAAGATCCTCGATATTCTGGGCATTGTAATAAGGTTCCAGATGATAATATTTGGACAAAAGATCATCTATATATCTTGTAGTTTTTAATAGGTATTCGGCGCAGTCGTATGAAACGACAATATCCTGGACCTTTAGGCACACCACTTGATCCTCGCTGGTGAGGGGTTTACCATATATATCTTCAGAATAACCGATTTCCAGCAGTTTTTCCACATGTATCCCCAGCTCATCAGCCCTGATATGTGTCAACGGTATATCTGACATATCATATCTTACAGTTCCGTCCTTGAAAGTAAACAGTTCATGCTTGGCGCGCAGAATTCCCTTTTCAAGTGGTTCAGGTGTCATATTGCGTGACATCATTCTTTTGACACCTTTGATAGCATCAAGATTTGATTCACGCTCGCCCAGTTTCTCAAAAGCCCGCTGATATATGTTCTTGAAATCAAGGTTCTGCATGCGGGCACATGTAGTGTTCACACCGCACTTAGGACAGGTTTCTTTGTTTATGGAAAGACCACACCTTGGACAGGATAACTTGGGAATTGTAAATTCGCCACATTCACATCTGAACTCGTATGAATCCATACCGCATGCAGGACATATTCTTGAGCCTATTTCAACTCTAATTAGCCCCACTTTAGCATTGACTGACTCTTTGTAACTGGCAGCATCCTCCAACTTGCGAGTGTTTCCGCCGGTCTCACCGATGGGAAACAGTACATGTGGTGCAGGTGACATCATTCTTTTATCTGATTTCTCAGGTCTTCCCATACGTGCACCGATTCTTGAAGGAGCACGTGCCCGTACAATCAGTCCACTTACCTTGTTGACCGCGTCAAGACCAGTTTCTGCATCAATTTTTGTCCAATTTCTGTGAAGGTCCGTTCCCATGCCTAAGCATCTTAGTAACGCAAGAGGCTGTGAGATCAATAAAGCATCTTCAGATAATTTGTGCAACACCAGCATGTTCTCAAGGAGGATCTTGATTCCGCTATCAACACTTAATTTATGAGGCAGCGATAGTGTCGAATGTTTTTCATCCAAAGACCCATGTTCTTCGATGAACTCTGCCAGCCTTATAAAATCATTTGCATTTATATCATGCCACAGATAAGTGAAATCCGGATGCAAAGGTATATTATATTTCTCACAGATTTCCAGGGCAACTTCCTGGGAAGGGTGCTTCAGTTCTGGCTTTAATGATCCGTCTTCGCCTGTAGCAACAGAATATTCCTGTATCCACCACTCAAAACAATATGGCGAAGGAACTAATACATGATTGTTCTCCAGGAAATCCCCATAATTGATCAATATCTCCCCGATATCGATAATGTACTCCACTTCTTTGTGCAGGAGACGTGCTTCTTCGACATCATCTATCCGGAGGACATCCCCTGATCTTAGTCTTACTGTAGGGCCTTCAATGGAATCCACAGGAGCCATTCCTGCGGCTTTTCCCGGTCTTTCAACTTTAAGCTGGGTCCCCGGGGCAATGAATTCATCTAGTATGACCATGCTTGCCGGACTTATGCCAGCAGCTGCAAAAGAAGTATTACGTGACCTTCCATACCTTAATCGAAATCCTCCAGGCCTTGAAGGATGAGAGAACACGGGTCTTCCTGCTATAAGATCTCTCAAATACTTGTCTTTAGGTTTTACACCCACAGTCTTTTGATCTTCTTCATCTCCGCTGCTCTTTGTACCTGCTATGAGCGTTTCCAGCCAGTCCCACCCGTCCATCTGTAGCTTTTTTACATGTTTCAGGACTTTCGGGGCTTTCAAGGCAAGACCCTCTGCCAGCACAAGGGCCATACCGCCTCTGACACGGTTTGTTTC
>MVQW01000238.1 GCA_002067265.1 Methanomethylovorans sp. PtaU1.Bin073
GGCATGCCTTCAGTCCAGTATGATATTTCCTGAATATATGCATCCTTGAATGCCGGATCGGTTGCGAACATGACATGGTTGCTCAGGATCTTTCTTGCGATTGCCTGCAATTCCCAGAGCCTTTCCTCCGAAATTAATATTTCCCTGGCAACGGAAAGTGAAGTATTGCCTATCTGTATGACCTCATCCACATTGAATGGCACCATACCTACGTGATGGGCTTTGACTGCATCCATGTATGTTCCTGCGGCACCTGACATGTATGCTTTGCGGATATCACTCATTTCGATACCTGCAGCTTTACACAGAGCAAGATGGCCAGCACGCAGAGCACCCATTGCGAGTCCTGCTTCACTTACATCCTGTTCAAAGAATTTTACCTTATCCTGCAAATGAAGAATATGATCAGGAGTGTTTATCTTAGGCAGCTGTATAATTCCATTTTTCATCCCGGCATCAACAACTGCTATTACACCTGTTCCAGTTATGCCCTTTGCCTTGAGAGAATGATCTTCAATGACTTCTCCATTCTTAGGGTCAACAAGTTTTGCCTTTGTAGTATTCATTTCCTCATCAAGCACATAGTTCCTGAGGTTACCATTCTCGAACTCCACATCAGATATCACAAACGGGGATGCAAGCTTTCCATGTGCGATTTGCTGACCTTCCAATGCAGGACCTGCTGCAGCAGAACCTGTGTAGATGGTGCCATTAACGATCAGTGCCATCTCAGCGTTAGTTCCATAGTCAGTAGCAATGGCAATATCTGTAGTTTCCAGGAAACCGGATTTGATGATGAGAGCTAGGGCATCCGCACCGATCTCATGCCTTATGGCAGGTGGAACCCTTAAGGTTGCATTTGGATATACTTCAAGGCCAGGTATATCAGTGCAATTTACAATTACAGCATCCCTTTTCTGCTCTTTGATGTTCAATTTTTCCTTTTTCCTTTCACCGGCGTATGCAAGATCGTCTATGGGTATGCCCTGGAAAATAGACAACTGAATGGGATTACCACAAATAGCTATTCTTTCAAGTTCCTCTGGTTTAATCCCAAGCTGTTCTATGATTTTCCTTACGGCATTCACATGAAGACTATGTGCAAGATCCTGTCCATACGTTATAGCGAAATCCATATGGTCCATGATGTTTGCGCCTGGAAGAGGGTTTCTCAGCGTAATTACGGTCTTTTTGATCTCTCCTGTATCAAGATCGATCTTCTGTGCACGGATACCACTGGTTCCTATATCTACTGCAACACCTGGTCTCATATTTATTCCTCAATACATGTAAGAATGATGTATCTTTATTCGTGAACTATATATGCTTTTACCTAACATCCTCCAAAAAATCGTTCCGATTCTTTGCTCAGCCAGATAATTAACCCATATCACTGAGACTACTGCCATACATGAACAGTAAATAAATAATATAATATACTAATAAAAAGAGAACTTGAAATATTTAGAAAGATATAACAGAAAAAGCTACCTTATCTTTTTATCAATCTTGAACCTTTTTCAGTAAGCGTATATTGTCCACTGCCCAGATCACTGTCATGACATATTTTACACGAAGAACATGAATTGCAACTTAAAGAAAGATCAGAATCTAATTTTCTGAGGTATCCCATCTGTTCCATGATTCGCAGACGGTCTTTTAATTGCTCCACCGACATTGACATCTTAAGGGATATCTCATTTAGTGAAAGCCTCTCTACAAACATATACCCCAATATTTCAGATATCATTATATCCCTGATTTATTTGTTCATGTTCCTGAAATCTTTATTCCACAGAATATATCCACATAGTGATAATACTCCAAGATATATAGCTGGCCTGAAGTCATCTCTGAAACTCCAGCCAGCCATTTCCGGATCATTAAGCAAATAGGATTCCATCCAGTTGCCGCTCATCACAAGAATATAAACAGTTGCAAAGAGTAATGAAATTATTATGCCTACATATACATAAGCAATGCCTTCGTTTAGCCCGTTTCTTAGCTCCATCAGGCCATAAAGGAAAATGCTGCCAATAAGTAGGAGCACCAAACTGCCAATAATATCAGAGGGAGCAAAGAACAATCCTAATGCTGAGTCTTCAAGTAAATGAACTGAGCTGACATCTAACATAGAAGATATTCCCAGTACAAACTGAATACTGCCCACTAATACATATAAGGAGCCCGCAAGAGCCCCAAACAAAATCTTCTCCCGTAATTTTTCTGGACCATGCTTCATATACATCCCTCAGAAAAGCAGTTTTCCCCCCTGAAAAACTGCAAATGCCAGCAACCATGCGACAGCTAATCCATATGCTACGGAAAAAGCCGTCCATCTCCAAGACCCTGTCTCTTTTTTTATGATGCCTACTGTTGCGATACATGGCATATACAGGAGACTAAAAACCATCAAGCTTACTGCAGTGAGCTGAGACAAATGTGGATCAGCTAACAGACTATCAGTCAAAGCGAGCTGATCATCACCAACCCCATATAAAACTCCCATAGATGCCACAACTATCTCTTTTGCCACAAATCCAAATAACAGAGATACTGAAAGTTTCCAGTCAAACCCTAGTGGCCCCATCAAAGGTTGTATAGCATGCCCAAGAATTCCTATAAGAGTCTGTTCGCTACCATATTCTATGCCCCAAGGCAAAGCTGCCAAAAGCCAGATCACTATTGAACCACCCAGAATAATTGTTCCTGCCTTTCTAATGTACATAGAACCATTATCCCACATGTGACGGATACTAGTATTAAGATTTGGGATACGATAGGGAGGGAGTTCCAGAATAAAAGGAGCTGGATGGCCTTTAAGAGCAGTAGTGCGCAGTAACTTTGCAGAGCCTACAGCTACGAGAATGCCCAGCAAGTAAATACAAAAGATGACATTCCCCGCATTTTCACTAAAGAACGTGCCCGCAAACAGTATATATATAGGGAGTCTTGCTCCGCAGGAAATGAATGGAACCACCATTATGGTGGCCATGCGATCCATCCTATCTTCTATGCTGCGGGTAGCCATAATAGCAGGTACATTACACCCAAAGCCAAGCAACATGGGAATAAACGACTTTCCCTGCAATCCTATCTTATACATTACACGGTCTACAATAAAAGCGGCCCTTGCCAAATATCCGCTATCCTCAAGCAAAGAAAGCAGGAAGAAAAGGATAAAAATGTTAGGTATGAAAGAGAACACTGAACCTACGCCTCCGACAATGCCTTCGCCCACTAGTGATGCAAGCCACTTAGGCTGTATGTAGGCCACTGAAATCTCACCCAGCAACACGAAAATCCGTTCAATTACTGTCATAAATGGAGTTGCAAAGCTGAATGTAAGTTCAAAGGCACCCCACATAAGAGCAAGGAAAATAGGAATTCCCAGATACTTATTGGTCATGACCCTGTCAATCATATCTGAAGTTGTCATTCGTGTCATGCAACGCTCACACATCTGAGGGAACATGGCACTTATGACCTCATACCTTTTGTCGGCCATCATAGCTTCATATTCTTCGATGTCCAGACTTGCAAGGATAGTTTTGATCTGAGTAGCTACCGAACTCCCGGCGATCTTGCGCAAAATGTTCTCATCGCCGTCCAGTAACCTCACTGCCAGCCACCGCAGAGGATACCTTGAAGTTAGATCTTTATCCTGAGAAAGCACTTTTTCAATCTCTATGATTCGGGATTCGATCTCGTCACCATAACCTATCTCTCTGCCGTGATGCTTTACCTTTTGTTTTTCTGCAATTACAGTATCAAGAAGCTCAGATATACCTATGTTCTTGCTGGCTATAGTGAGGACAACAGGCATGGATAGGATCTTTTCCATTTTATTTACATGTAACTTGTCTCCCCTTTCTTCTGCCAGATCATACATATTAAGAGCAATGATCATTTTTGAACCAAGCTCCATGAGCTGTGTGGTCAGATACAAGTTCCTTTCTATGTTTGTAGCATCCACTATCTGTACAACTACATCTGGCTTTTCATCTACAATGAAATCTCTTGCCACGACTTCATCCAAAGAATAAGC
>MVQW01000239.1 GCA_002067265.1 Methanomethylovorans sp. PtaU1.Bin073
GAAACCTCATTTAGTGCTAAGGAAGATATGAGCAAGATAGTGCTCCTCAGTGGTGTGAATTCGGGAGGGAAGACATCACTATTGGAATTGCTGGCACAATGCATCATTCTGACTCATATGGGCTTTCCTGTACCAGTTGCTGATATGGAAATAGGGCTGACTGATGGGTTGTACTATTTTGCAAAATCCAAGGGGACTCTGGATGCAGGTGCATTTGAAACCACACTGATCGATTTTTCAGTGGTTGCCGATGGTTCAGGCAAGATCGTGCTCGTAGATGAACTGGAGTCGATCACAGAACCCGGTGCTTCTGCAAGAATAATCTCAGGTATACTGGAAATGCTGTCTGAGAACGAAAAAAGTCTGGCTGTGTTCGTATCTCATCTGTCCGAACTCATCCTGGAAAATACTCAAAGCAATGTAAGGGTCGATGGCATCGAGGCAAGTGGTTTGGACTGTGATCTTAATCTAATCGTGGACCGAACTCCACGCTATAATTATGTTGCAAGGAGTACTCCTGAACTAATTGTAGAAAGACTGCTACGCAGAACGAACGGTAACGAACATGTTTTTTATGAGAGGCTGAAAAGCAAGTTCTGAGATAGAAATGAAAAATGATGTCAGAGCACGCCTTTTGTGCTCTTGATGCCTCCTCCTTCAACCACTGCGGCTCTGCGCAGGGCATATGCAAAGCCCTTGAAAAGAGCCTCTATTTTATGATGGTCATTATCTCCGTACACGCTTGCATGCATGTTTATCTTGCCATTATTCACTACGGATTCGAAGAAATGCTTCACCATCTGGGTGCTGAACTCTCCTACTTTCGGAGCAGTAAAGGAAGCATCCAATACAAGATAGCTGCGCCCTCCGATGTCAAGGGCAACCGAAGCAAGAGCTTCATCCATAGGTATCCTGGCTTCACCAAAACGGGCTATACCTACACAGTTTCCTAGAGCCTGTGCTATTGCCTGACCCAGTACTATGCCTGTGTCCTCTATAAGATGGTGGTCATCTACAATTAGGTCGCCTTCGGCTTTAAGCACAAGATCGAAATTACCATGTCTTGAGAATGCGTGCAGCATGTGGTCAAAGAAACCTATGCCTGTGGAAATGTCGGAAATACCACTCCCGTCCAGGTTAAGTTCCATCTGTATGTCAGTTTCCTTGGTCTTGCGGGAGATATTTACTTTCCTCATAAGTTTCACTTACCTATTTTTATCAATTTTAACTATTTATATTAGACTATTTCACACAGACGATATCATATCATGTGGCTATTTGTGCTTCTCTTTCAGAATATTGAGGGCTTCGGGATAGGTGAACTTACCTGTATATAATGCACTGCCTACAACTACTCCACATGCACCTGTTGCTTTAATAGTAAGTATGTCCTGAAGGGTGGTAATCCCTCCTGAGGCTATAACAGGTATGCTTACGGCTTTCACCAGTTCGGCAGTTGGTGTGGGGTTAACTCCTTTCATGAGTCCTTCTGTATCAATATTTGTGAATAGCAGAGTACCTGCTCCTAGCTTCTCGAACTTTTGTCCCATCTCAACTGCGGTGAATTCTGAGAGTTTCTTCCAGCCTTCTATAGCTACTTTTCCGTTCTTTGAATCCAGAGCCACATTGATGTGTGCACTTCCAAACTCATCGGCCAGCTTCTTTACGAGTTCTGGCTCTCTAAGGGCTGCTGTACTCAGTATTACCCTGTCTGCTCCAAGTTTAAGGAGATGTGCAGCGTCTTCAAAGGATCGTATACCTCCTCCTATCTGGATTACTACTCCCCTTTCCTTGCCTTCACTCACTATCTTTTCGATGATGGGTGCGTTGACCCTTTTACCGTCCAGTGCTCCGTCCAGGTCTATGAGGTGCAGGGTCTTTGCTCCATGGGCTATCCAGTCCAGTGCAACAGCTACCGGGTCGTCCAGAGAGACCATTTCGCTTCCAGGAACTCCCTGTACCAGCTGGACACATTTGCCACCTCTCATATCAACTGCAGGGATAACTTCAAAATCCATACTATGACCTCATGGCATGAGCCTTTCGATGGGTACAACCAGTATATCCTTTGCACCCACGGCCTTTAGCTTATTGACTGTGGAAAAGATTAGGTCCGCGTCTATTACGGCATGTACTGCAAGGATGGACTGTGAGGATTCTACTTTCATGACCGTGGGACCTGCAAGACCGGGGAGTACCTGTTTGACGGCTTCCAGGGATTCTTCTGGCACATTCATCATGAGGTAGCGTTTACCTTTTGCTCTGATCACACTTTCAATAGAGGTGCTGATCTGTTCCACCTTGCAGTTGTCTGCATTGGTCTTCTTGTTAGCTATGAGGTAGACAGAGGAAGTAAATACTTTATCGATCATCTTTAGATGGTTAGTTGCAAGTGTAGTTCCTGAACTTGAGATATCCACTATGGCATCTGCAACTCCAACGTGTGGCGTAAGTTCGCAGGCACCGCTAACTTTAATGATCTCCACATTGACCCCTAGGTTCTTGAAATACCTCGCTGTTATGTTGGGGAATTCTGTGGCAATTCTTTTTCCTTCAAGACTCTGGGGCGTGGTAAGGTTTGATTCTTCCGGGACAGCAAGTACGAGGTTGGCGCGTCCAAAGCCCATGTCAAGTAACATTTCGACTTGTGCTCCAGTTTCACTGATCAGGTCAAGGCCGGTTACCCCAACATCTGCAGCGCCGTCTTGAACATATTCAGGGATGTCTGAAGCTCTTGCGAAAAGGATGGTAATATCAGGATCTGTTGTTTTTGCAAATAGCTTCCTAGTACCCCCCTCAAGCACTGGCAGGCCTGCTTCTTTTAGCAGTTCCACGGTTGGATCGTGTAGTCTTCCTTTATTGGGTATTGCAATGCGTATCATTATTCTTACTTCCGGGTGGATTCTCCTGGTTTTGACTGACCTGAGGAATACTTTCCTGACATATAAGGCTTCATATACTCTCTATAGTATAAGTCGTCTTGGATAAGTGAGTGAAGTTATTCCAGTATACTTTTTATTTTTGTTATTTTTCACTAAAATGCAATGGTGTCTTATTATTACTGCTAGTAATTGTCTTTGTGGTTACTCTTAAATATAACTATGCATTAGTTATTATACTAATTCCCTTAATAATATAAAAATACATTAATAACGGGATTTGTTACTTTAAAGAGGATTACAATGATCAGGAACATCAAGGTCGAACCTTTGACAGAGACTCCTGTCAACAGACAGCAGATCGAACTTGTTGAGAGAAAGGGTATTGGACACCCAGACAGCATTGCTGATGGTCTCTCCGAGTCCGTGAGCCGTGCATTATGCGCTGAGTACATTAAAAAATGCGGAGTTGTGCTGCACCACAATACTGATGAAACCCAGATAGTTGCAGGTCGCTCCTGTCCCAAGTTTGGTGGCGGAGAGGTCATACAGCCTATATACACATTACTTGTGGGTAGGGCCACAAAAGAATTCGAAGGTGTGGAAATACCAACTGATGCAGTAGCAGTTGCAGCTGCCAGGCAGTATCTGAAGAAACACATTGTTGATATGGACCTGGAAAGGGACATAATAATTGACTGTAAACTTGGTACGGGTTCTTCAGACCTGAGGGACGTTTTCAGAAAGGACAGAGTGCCTTTTGCAAATGACACTTCCTTTGGTGTAGGACATGCACCTTTCTCCGAACTTGAAAATATTGTCTATAATACAGAGAGGCAGCTCATCAATGACCTGAAGAAGAAGGTTCCGGGCATAGGCACAGATATCAAGGTCATGGGTATGAGAGATGGCGATGAGATCACTATTACTGTAGGTTGTGCCATGGTAGGCAGGCATATTGATGA
>MVQW01000240.1 GCA_002067265.1 Methanomethylovorans sp. PtaU1.Bin073
TCGATCTTTTTAAAAGCTGGAACACCAGTACCTCCTGTTTCAGCGGTCACAAGTGCATTAGCCCAGGGGCCGTTGATCATAAATGCGGTTCCCGGATGAGGTTCCTGGATCGTGGAATTTTCCACTTTTAATACGACTCTGCCAGAAGCGTTTTTCACAACAACCAGATCTCCCGCTTTCAATCCCATTTTTTTCATGTCTTCTTTATCCAGCCTGATAACAGAAGAAAGCTCTGCATATTGAGCACTAAACCTCGAATTTTCCTGGGCGGTGTTCTGGAATATATCCCTGTGAGTAACAATCATGAACTTGAATTCAGGTTCTGTAAGAAATTGTCCAAATCCCATCATATCTCCTCCATGATACGTGCAATGATCTGCTCATCTGTAAGCCTGTTGCTATCTATAATCTGTTTAAGTGCAACTTCCACTCCATCCATGCGCACAGCAGTACCTCCACACTCCACACCACTAAGAGCAGATGGAATTGTCACTTTGGACCTTTTGGATGTAAGGTTTTCGCAGGGATCAATGGTAATAAGTGGTATTTTGCTGAGTTTCTTTGCGATTTGCCCTGGTAGGCTTGCCAGTGGATCTGAGCCGATGATCAAGGCAGCATCCACTACATTATTGCTTATTAGTTCCACAACAGATTGTTGAGGTCCATGCTCAATGCTCTCTCCGTTAAAATACACACGGTTAATATAACCGGTTTCTTGGAAAAGAGTATGATCGAAGCCACGCATATTGTATTGTCCCACCATGGGTATCAGGTGGAATTTAGAAGTCTCATTGAGTTTGCTCATCAGTCTGAACAAAGGCTCCAGAGAATCAAGGGAATATGTCATACCAAGGCCAGCAAAAACCACTCCAAACTCTGCTTTCTTCAGGACATTAGCTAGTTCCAGTATCCTTTTGGGATCCATATTAAAAGATGTTTTTGGCACTTTATTTGACAGAGCGCTAATCAGAGAATCCATTAATTCAGAATCAGTTCCTATGGGTATTTCATAGAACATTTTTCCACAGACCACAGCTGTGTCGGATTTTCTAACATCGATAACTACAGCGGTTCTGTCTTCTTCCCAGCCTCTTTGACGCTGTTTTCCCCGGGGGAAATAAGAATACATTGAGAGATGTCTTGGATGTGAATGTGATGGGTCAGCACCCCAGAAAATGATCACATCAGCCTTGTGACGCACTTCATCCAGAGTGCAGGTAGGTAACTTTTCATTGAGGATAGCTTCAACAAGAGGGCCCTGGCAGAAAGAAGAAGTGTCATCAATATGTGCTTTGAGTTTTTTTGCGAGCTCTATGGCCTTTCTCTGTGCTTCCAGAGTTGAATTTCCATGCCCAAAGATTAAAGGATGCTTTGCAGCCTTAAGCACACCGGCAGCTTCCTTAATTGCAGTGTTGATATCTGCTGCATTTCCATCTACTCTGCAGGGCATGGGTGAAATGCAGCCCTTTATGCGTGAAACACCTTTCCTGCATGCAGTATCCACTCTCACAATACTGTTATTCTGCAAGTCTACCAATATATCATCACACAGCAAGGCACAGCCAGTACATACAAACGGTCCGTCATCCAAAATCATCACTCCTGCAAGAAATTACACAAATTCTATTGCTTTTGTTGGACATGTGTCGATACACGCATAGCACAATGTCTTGTTTGGACCGAAACGGCGGCATTCCTGGATATTTGCTGGCTTGACTATACCATCTTTTATAACGATAATCACCTTGTCATTAGTCGGCGCTCTGCCACTGCCAGTTCCGGTTGGATCAGCTGCCACATTTACCGGACAGGCAACCACACAGTTGCCACAGCCAATGCATTTATCCTCATGTACAAGAAAACCAGTTTCGGTTACATTACCCACTGGAGTTATCAGTTCGCTTAATTTTTCATATCCTGCCCGATATTTTTCCTCTTTAAGCGGTGGACAGTCGTCCACGTTCATTTTGCGTGCCAGTAGATCCACTGCAAAGGCCATGCACGTAGTTTTACCGCATTTCTTGCAGTTTGTCTTTGGTAACAGCTGGTAAATCTCCATCACATTGGCCATGGTGTTTATCTCCTGTAAGACACATCAAGATCCATTCTCATTATTCTTAAAGAAAAGACCACAATGACAACTTCCACTGGTCTTGATCTCTTCCTCATGGTACACACAAGGACAAATAATGTTCCTGTCCTGTTCCTTATCTCCAGTAACTATCCTGCAGGGACAATACTGGCGCCCGAGTTCATTTCTATTCTTTGTAAGACCTTCAATGACTAAATGCAACATTTCTTCGTTAGGATTTAGGATATACCCTTTTTTATCAGCATACCTTGAGAGCCACTCTTTAGTCTTTTCAACTATGTGTTCGCGTTTTGTCATCCGTATCACCAGATTTTATCATTGATTTTTCACTTCTGGGCCCGTTTCCCTTCTTCATACCCGCAGGTCCATTGAATATGTGATCAATGCGGGAATCCCGGATTTCCAGGCATGTTTTGGGAATAAAGGTACGATCTAAAGGGTCCAATGCAGGATATTATGGAGAAGATGTATTAAATCTGTAACGCTTTGCATTAAAGCTATTTCATCAGATGGTGTTGCTTTTTCTTTTAATTTGTGATCATTCACAGGTATTTTTAAGATTAAATTTCCTGCTAACTTAAATACTATATTCCAATTTTCATTCGAGCCTAGCTGGCGATTGATAGCGAATAAACCAGCAATCAATGCCTGTAATATATAATTAAATTTATATATTAAGAATACAGATAATAAGGTAGATCGAGTGACTATCCAAAGGGACCTAATGTCTGTTGATGGTTCACCGTCTATTATTGGCAAATCGGTATTTATCCCGACGGAGGTGAAAAACAATGGAACAGAGAAAGGACGCACAGAAGAAGGCAGTAAAAGCCCCAGCACCTGCTAAGGAACAGAAAAGAAAGTAATTACTCAAAATTACCGAATGCTATTGATCAATCAATGTTTTCTTGATGAGGTGAAAATAATGGAACAGAGAAAGGATGCACAGAAGAAGGGAGTAAAATCCCCTGCACCTGCAAAAGAGCAGAAAAAGAAGTAATTACTAAAAATTACTGTAAGCGATTGTCATAATAGTATTATTGATGAGGTGAAAATAATGGAACAGAGAAAGGATGCACAGAAGAAGGGAGTAAAATCCCCAGCACCTGCAAAAGAGCAGAAAAAGAAGTAATTACTAAATATTTGTTCTCGGGGGGTTAAACCCCCACATTTCTCAATTAACAGGAATGGACATAAAATATCATTCGCCACTCGGAGGTGAGCTAAATGGTAGCAAAGGAACAAAAGAAAGCAGGATCCAAGAAACCAGCACAGGAAGAAGCATCCTATCACACATACCCATCTGGTGGATCCCAGAAGAGAAAGTAAATTGAGTTAAAAAATATTATTAATTTTTATTTATGGGAGGAAACACCTCCTTTGATTTCTTTTTTATGTAAAAAATAAACATTTAGTTACATTGCGGAGCTTTTCTTTTCAAGGCTAAGTACATAAACCTCGATGCCAGCACCGATGCAGGCATTCAATCGACTCTCTCCGATCTTAGCACAAACGATTCCCAGCCTTATCTTTTCGCGAGGAATAGAGTATTTGTTTGAATATGTGATAAATCTCTGTACCTGGCCTATAGCATTGTCCCGGGCTTCGATCTCGATCTCAATCAAAAGAAATTCATCTCTCTTACTTTTGAAAACGGCATCTATCCTTCCACCTTCGATCTCCACTTCAGTGTCAATGAATTCTAATCCGTCTTCTATAAGTTCGGGAAAAGTAGAGATCATTCGGGACAGGTCTTGTTCTGAAATCGAACTATGGTCAACGATCTCATCAATATTGCTCGCTTTAGATACCTGTTTCAAGTGAAAACTAATATCTGTTCTTTTCTTGTTTTTCTCTTGCGGATAGATGTTCTTTATTTGTCCCTCATCCATCTGCAACAGGATACAGATCTTCCCCAGTTTCTTCTTACGGGAAATCGGAAGTGCACCAGTGCCTTTACTAACTACACCAATCCCATTTTTCCTGCTTATAATTCTTATGTTTTCAACAAGTTTTTCTTTCTCTGCTTCGTTCAAAGTATCAAGATCTACGATTTCATAGTTGATTCCGTGCTTTTTCTTAACAGCAGAAAGTAAAGTAGGATATAGTTCAGAATCCTTATTTTCGGTCTCATTGGTTGTATAGAGCCTATAGGTGATCATTTTAAACTTCCATTTGTAAATGTACATTTGATACCCATTATAAAAATTTTGCGTACAATGGAGAAACAGCCTGTATATTTCAAATGTAAGTTCAGTGCTGTGTCATTTCTGCACAAAAACGGTAACTAATTCAGTACAAAAAGATAGAAAATGCTCACCTTTCTCAATTTACAAGAAATCAATAGCAGCAATTGCGTAAATATTTATATACTAATATTGTGCATATAACTAATTTACCATATGAGGGGAATTCTATGGAACACGACAAAACGACATTTATTCAGTTCCAGGAAATCTATTTTAGATACCTGAATTCGGAAGAGCTTTCAGAACAAGAAGTACAACTGAAGGACAACATGATCTTTTTTGTTCAAAGGGCATGTATGGAATATTTCATGCATTGACCTTTGAAAACAACAAAAGACTTCTGTAAAACGTATTTTGATAGCATTCAATGTTATCATTTCTTTTCTTTCAAGTGGACACATCGGCCTTCCAACCAATCTATTGATTAATAACTGCTGATGTCATTTTTGTTTAATTCAGTATATTTCAGAATGAAATCGAAAGCTTGATAGATAAGTACTGAAATAGCCTCAAATTGGTACAGCATCAAGACAATCAGGTGAAATAAATCCATGACCACAGCACACTCCGAAACTGGCATTATTTTTCAGGAAAACCAGTATTTTGATAAATGGAAATGGTTCTTTGCTTTTGCAGGGATAATGACTCTGGCGATAATCGTGATTCTCCTGTTTATCTTTGCTGTTGTCCCTGAAGTTCCTTCCATTCTTCTGATTATAGCAGGAATTCCAGTATTTCTTTTTGCTATACTAGGTTTTGTCGTTTCAAAAATACAGATGACAACAGAAATTCGTGATGATGGATTGCATATAAGATATTTCCCAACACAATTGACTTTCAAACACTATCCGCTTAACAGTATTGAGTCCTGTGAAAAATCAAAGGGTGGACTTCTGGATGGAATTCTCAGCTGGAGGATACGACGCTATCCTAATAAAACCTCATATCAATGCGGAAGCTATGATAAGGTACTAATCAAACTCACTAATGGGAAAAGTCTCCTTCTTGACTCGAGAAAACCTGATGAATTGATTACTGCCCTACGGTCTAAAAAGAGATAATTTGATTTACCAAAGAGCTTTTTCTATAATCCTGGGAATACCGGAGCAGTGGTTACGCATATCAAGTTTTAAAAAAGCATCTATTCCTGGCTCTCCATTATCTTTCTGCCACTGTTGATAGATACGGGAATAAAAACCAATAGAACATAGAAATTGATCATCCTTCCAGGAATTTCTTCCTGCTCCTTGGGTGGAAGGATTTAATTTTCCGATTGGGGAATAACCTAAATAATCTTTCCAGCTATTTCCAGGAGGGAAATAATCATCTGCATGAATTCGATTTAAAGAAATGCCGATGTGATGTGCATCTATCATAGGGCAGATGTGAGGGAAAATACAGTGGATAACTTTACTTCCAATTACAAAACCACCGGAATATGAGAATATGCCAGGGGAGGCACAGTAATTAAAGAGCTTTTTTAGTTCATCAGCGACTGTTGAAGTTCCACATTGAACCGATAGTGGGCTCGTTGACATATCAAAACAATTTAAGCAATCAACGTCTATATTTTTAAGTATCTTTTGTATGTTCATATGAAATGTTGTTATCTCAACGAGTTTACTTGCGCGGGCATTCATATTGAAGTTCCTAAGAAATATGAAAATCGAATTGCTGGCTTCTGATTTTTTAAGCCAGTTGCTTAAACCATTTTCTTTTTTTATTCCATTAGATCTGTAACTAATAAAACGATGGTAGTCAATATTGTATCGCTTGTTATCCAAATTGTAGTTTTTGACATTAAAAGCGATTTTATCTACTATCGTTTTTATTGTAGTATTCTCTTCAACAGGCACTGCATCCACCACCATTAA
>MVQW01000241.1 GCA_002067265.1 Methanomethylovorans sp. PtaU1.Bin073
CCTTGTGATCTCGGCTGCTGCCAGTATATTGCCGCTGCAACCTTTGAAAGCAGATGTTCCATGGCTTATGGAGATATGCCCCGCCTCTACTCTGAAAAAAGAAGGATTATATAATCCATATAAAGGAAAAGGATTAAAGGAAAAAGGAAATAGAGAGCATATTCTTGACCATCTTGAAATAGAAGCAGTGGATATGTCCACAGGCATAAGAGACAAGGCTTTGCAGAACGCCGATGGTGACGCCTTAGATAGTATTATCGCAGCTTATTCTGTTTTCAGAGCCAAAAATGTGCTGGGGCATCAAAACACACTATGTGAGCTTTACATAAGGGAAGGCTTCACTTTTATGTGATGCCTTACTCTTTTGAAATACCTATTATCCTGTAGAGATCATCGGGACTCTCGATTATTGTAATGTTCTCCATTTTAGACAACTTTTCAGTGTTCTCTATGTCAATATCCCTCATTTTGAGTTTCATTTCCTTGCCTTTTGGAGAGTAAGTGATCACAGTTCCCTTCTTTCTATCCACCGGAAGGATATAGATTGGCGTGTCGCCTTTTGCAGTCTGCGCAACTGAATTTGTTACAAGGTTATCTGCAATTCCATGCACGATCTTGGCCACAGTGTTGGCTGTGGCAGGGGCGATTATGAGCATGTCATAATGTCCAAGCTGCAGAGGTCCGGCAATGAATGGTGAATTTGGTCCAGCATCCGTCTTAAAATTCGGGAAGTCGTGCTGTATATCCTCCCACATCCGATACCATTTCATAACCGTTTCTCCTTCCTTGGAGAGGAACACCATGAAATCTACATTTGTCTTTTTCTTTATGTCCACCATTACATCATATGTTTCCTTGATCAGATCTCCAGATCCCGTTATTCCCCATGCTATCCTTTTCATACAATCCCTCAAGTTGTCAATAACCTACCAAAGACTCTTTTTTGACCATTTCTTTTGGAATATTCATTGCGGCCAGCATTTCTTCCATGGAATGCACCATCTCAGGTGGGCCGCATATGTAAAAGCGCCTTTCCATGTAATCAGGAACTTCATTCATTATCATTTTGTCAGAAACACGTTCCTTGTAGCCTGTCCAGCTTTCTGATGCACGGGTCAGAGTATACACTATTTTTAAATTGCTATTAATGTGCATCATCTCATCAAGTTCTTTCCTGAAGACAAGGTCGTTTTCTGTCTTGTTGCTGTATATAAGCACAATATTAGAGTCAATATGCATGTCGGTACAGTATTTGCATATACTGATCATAGGTGTGATACCTATTCCACCACTTAACAATACTACTTTTTCATGCTCGCCTTCAAAGGTCATCTTCCCGAAAGGCCCGCTGATCACAGCACTATCTCCAATGTTCATATTATCAAGCACATTTGAAAAAGGATGACCTGTGAGTTTTTTTGTAAATTCAATGTGATCTTCAGTGGGGCTGCTGGAAAGGGTTAATGGTTTTGTAACCAAACTTCCATCCACTGTTAGACTAACAAGTATGTACTGGCCAGCTTTGTAATCAAAACCCTCAGGTCGTGGAAATCTGAAGCTCTTTACATCATGTGTCCGTTTTATGATCTCAAGGACCTTCAGTTCAAACTTCAAGATTCAATCCTTCCTGTTGAGCCTTTTTTATCAATTGGGCAGTCTTTATCAGCTTATTTACTGTACGATGAAGGCTTCTTATACCCTCTGCATCTTCAGCTGCGCCTTCTGCACCTTTATCATGGGACCAGAAAGTGCCTCCCAGATTAGAACCAAAAGATCCGCCTGCAATGGGCAGCATCTCGCTGATCACATAGAAATTCAGTATGCTCTGAATTGCAGGTTCCTGGCCTCCAATACGATCGCCGCCTACAGCAGTGGCAGCACCAACTTTATTCCTGAAGGCTTTTGGATCTCGTGCCACAACTGCCCGGCATCTATCCATAATAGTCTTTGTCTGGGCACTCAATGTACCCTGGTATACAGGAGTGCCGATTATCCAGGCGTCAGCCCATAGCATTTTGTCATAAAGTCCTAAGATATCGTCTTTATGGATACATCCCTGTTGCTTTCGAACACAATAGTCGCAGTGGATGCAGAACTTCAGTTCCTTTCCGCTGGCAGAGAAATAATCTGTTTCCACATCGAATTTCTCTTGGGCGTATCTTAGTGCCTCATTTACGATATAATCGGTGGCTTTCTTTCGCGGGCTTCCGGAGATGCCAAGTAATCTTATAGTGCCATCACCTGTCATCAAGACACTCCATTACGTTTAGTGTTCATTCAACATTCATTCGATGGTTATTGCTTCCATTGGACATGCATCTACACATAATCCACATTCAATGCAGTCATCAGGACGTGCAACGACAGATTTGAGATTTCCTTTTCCATCGTCCTCCAACTCAAAAACTGCTGTAGGACATGATTCTTTACATGCTCCGATCCCTTCGCACTTGCTAGGGTCTACTTTTGCTGGCATTTTCATAATCTCCTATTCATATTAATTCAAGATGGATTTTCACAATATAGGATAACTCATATCATATTTTTCTTCTGCGAATGCAGCATGCTGCACATATGACGAAAGTTATCGATCCCAAGGCCGTAATCCCTGGTGTAGAGGGTACTTCCGTTGCTTCTCCTTCATTCTCATAAATGTTTGAGGATACTATTCTCATGTTGATAACTGGTACTTCATATAGATTGTCTCCGAAGAGATAGTCTACAGTTTCCTGCGGAGCCG
>MVQW01000242.1 GCA_002067265.1 Methanomethylovorans sp. PtaU1.Bin073
CTGATCGATTCTTCTGGAGATATATGCTATAGCTGTGATGTTTGTTGTAAGAGGACAGGGGCTTATTGCAGTCATCAGACCAATGAAAAATGCGGCAACCAGCGGTATATCACTGGTGCCCATTGACTGCATGAATTCTAGGAGAGTCATTTTTATTTACCTTTGATTTTTATGCTTTTCCATCTTTTACTTCAAAACTGCTTCCAATGAGATATTCCATTATATACCCTACAAGGATGAATAAGGGTAATGATATTAATGTTCTTAAAATACTGAATTTGATCCCGAGGTATCCTATCTCGATTCCCAGCATGGGGAGCTTCAGTGATGAGAAGGCTCCAAGATAGATGAAGATGTTCCTGACAGATGCACCTTTCTTATGTAAGATGTACGCAACAGGGAAGGCTCCGTAAAGCGGACCTGCCTGAAGCATTGCCAATAAGATCACTAAGAGAACACCTTTTGCTCCGGATTCACTACCTATGTGTTTTTCAAGCATCTCTTTCGGAAACCACACGTCAAAGAGCCCGATTATAATGAAAAGGAAAGGAATGAAAGAGATCATCTCTATAAAGAACTCTGTAAAATTTGAATCAATGACTTGGCCGGGTTTGAATCCTATGACATATGAAAGTATGGAAAAGATAACAAACAGGATTACCCACACATAATTCTTTATGTGTTTATTCACATTAACCATCCCACAAAAATTCCTATAAATATTGCTGCGATCAAATTTAAAGAATTCCTTAATACTGCAGCTTTCTTCCCAAAATACCTGATCTCAAGCGGCAATGTGACAACACCTACCATCATCATTGTTGTCATAAAAACAGTAACAACGGCGTATGTTGCCCCTTGATCTAGTAAAGTAGCTGCCAAGGGATATGAAATAAATCCGGGTATAAGAGTGATTGAGCCAATAAAAGCAGCTATTGAAAAACCAAGCCAACCAGAATTTGCTCCTAGATATTGCACAATTAAATGCTCTGGGATAAAGAAGAGCACTATGCTGATAAGGATCAATATATTAAGGAATGGATGAAGAATATTGAAAAGCATTTTACAGCCTTTCTTTAGACCAAGAATGGTTTTGTTTTTGTCCAGAATATAAGATAAAAGTAAACTTATTCCGGTCAGCGATCCAAAAATAATGCTGTTGTTAAAGGTCATTGATCATTAACCTCTGTCAGCTTTTGATCTATGACTCCGCTTAAATAGGACATGTAAGCGTTTCTATCGTCGATCTTATACCAGACATTCGTGTCCTGCTCGGCAGAAAAGCCCTCTTCTGTATATGTGCCTATCCACAACGAAGAATATGCAGCTCCATACCTTTGAGATAATGCTTTGTTTTCGGGTAGATCGAAGTTCACATGCTTAAAGACCAGTTTACCGGAGGCCAGCTCATCTGAGAAATAAGTATTCACCGTCTCTTCAGCATAATCTCCCACTGCTTGACAACTATAACATTGATTATTCCCATGGAAGTGAATGACCTCAATGTGAGGCGATTCCTGTAGAGTTTCATCAACAACTTTCGTGGTCCCTTCATCATTATTTCCAACACATCCTGCTGAAAATAAGGTAAGGGCAAGTAGCATAATAAGCAATTTCTTCATCTAAACACCGTATAGAATCTATTATACATTTTTCATTGATTATCAGGTTAAATGGAAAAAAGGTTAGTATCAGGTAGCAAACCAACCCTTTGTCCTCAGGCATATCTTTACCAGCATGAGCATTACAGGCACCTCTATAAGTACACCCACTACAGTTGCAAGTGCAGCGCCTGATGACAGACCGAAGAGGATCGTTGCGGTTGCAATTGCGACCTCAAAATGGTTGGATGCTCCGATCATAGCCGAGGGAGCAGCATCTTCGTAGCTCAGATGCAGACCTTTAGAGAGAACATAACCCAGCAGGAAGATAAATGTAGTCTGGATGAACAGAGGAATAGCTATCCAGAGAATCGTCAGAGGCTGTGAAAGAATGGTCTCTCCCTTGAAACTGAACAACAGGATAAGTGTGATCAACAAGGCTATAATGGTCACCGGGGTAAGAAGATGGACAAAACTTGTCTTGAACCACGCTTCGCCTTTGCTCCTGATGATGAGTTTCCTTGAGACATAACCAGCTGCAAGGGGCAGAGCTACATATATCCCAATGGAGAGAGCCAATGCCTGCCAGGGAACCGGAAGTTTTCCTACTCCAAGCAGGAATCCCCCCAAGGGTCCGTAAAGGAAAAGCATGGTCAGTGAGTTGATAGCGACCATCACAAGGGTATGGGCATCATTACCCTTTGCAAGAAAACCCCAGACAAGTACCATCGCTGTACACGGAGCAATGCCCAGGAGGATGCAGCCTGCCAGATAACTGCGCCATAGGGGAATCTCAAGCATTTTCACACCATCTGACATCACAACAGTGCCTTCGCCATAGGTTGCGCCTACTGGCAGATCAAAACCAAAAGGCATTTTAACAAGGTCTGTAGCCTCAGGCCCGATGAATCCCAGGAAAAGCGTGCCCAGGAAAAACACTGAAATGAGATACATTGTGAAAGGCTTTATTGCCCAGTTGATGAAGAGTGTAAGGCCCACAGGTTTGATGTGTTTTCCAGCCTTAAGCACCTCCCCAAAATCTATCTTTACCATTATAGGATACATCATGAAGAACAGACAGATGGCTATAGGTATCGAAACCACAGGGGCTTCACCAACATAAATGGATAGGCTGTCCAGATACAAAGCTACGCTCGGAGCAAATCTTCCCAGCAATATACCTGCAATGATGCACAGAATGACCCAGATCGTAAGGTATCTTTCAAAAAAACCCAGACCTTTGGGTTCTTTAGTAATACACGCTTCTGTTACCATGTCACTAAGTCTCCTTTTTCTGATGAAGTTTATTGAATTATATTACCTATAATTTCAAATAATATTGAAACGTTTCACATATTTATAGTTATGTAGCTATGGTCACCAATTTTGCTAATTTCCTATGAACTTGTACATTGGACATTAAGGGCAATCCCATTATCAACAAAGATCCCAGATTGCAGAAGAGGGTTTAATCATGATATTACCCACTTCCTTTGTTCAGAATGGAATTACCCTCTGGCCTGGGTTTTGTTTTTCCCAAACCTTCCCATATCATCCTTATAGCTGGTAATAGGAAAGCCAATCCCAGAATAAGCTGCAAAATGTCTATGTGATCAATTAGCAGCGTGAACAGCCACGAGCCAATTATCACACCCAGAATGCCTCCGCCACCCAGCCACATAACTGCTTTCTTGTCCAGATTTCCACGCACCAGATGCCCATAGCCTCCAGAAACGGCAGTGAAGATGACAGCAAATATTGTTGTACCTATGGCTACGGGAGCAGCATACCCCATCCAGAAGTGGATTACCGGAAGCATAATACTACATCCGCCTGTGCCGATCAATCCACCTAAGACCCCTGCTATAAAACCGACGATGACCAGCAGTATCGCTCTCAACGGAGTCATTTCTGGTGCACCGGTATTTTGATCCTCGACGTAATAATGACCCCAGACCGCTAATACTGCTATAAAGGCCAGAAGTACAATCATTACCTTATACTTCTGCCAAAATCCGATTCTATCATCCATATTGATCACTCTCCTTCTTATAATGGACAATGTGACTCAATTCTGCTTTTCTTTCCTAACTACAAGAACAGAGATCTTTGAATGCCTCATCACCTTATCGGCTACACTTCCAAGCAGAAATCTTTGTAATCCCCCTCTACCCAGGGTTCCCATCACGATCATATCTACATCATTTCGTTCTGCAAACTCCATGATCTCATGGGCAGCATCGCCTTCTGCAATAACACCCTCACAATCGATGTCCTTATCTGCTGCAACCTTTGTCGCATATCGTATGGCATCATCTCCTTCCTGGCGTATCATATCCTTAATAACATCCCATTTCGAGCCCAGATGAGGCGATCCTTTCAACATTGAAGGCACATATGCGCAGGTGTCCAGCACATAAAGGGCATAGACCTTGGAATCCATTGATTTTGCAATTTCCATGCCTTTAAGTACTGCATTTTCACTACATTTAGATCCGTCTGTTGCAATAAGGATCTTCTGGAAAGTATTGTTTAATGCCACTTACTCCCACATCCTATTACAATAAAATTTGAAATACAAGATAATAAAGATGACGGCTCAGAGGTCGGGGGATAAGAAATAAACTATTTTTAGTAAATTTGTACTTAAAGCATATAATCTATAAAAATAAAAAAAGTTCATAAATAAAATCTAAAATGTGAATACCTGATTTTTCTCATCCATAATATCCTCCACCATCTGCTCGTAAAAAGAACTCAGAACCAGTGCTCCTTCATCTACCTGCAAACCTCTTGCTTCTACATCCTCCTTGCAAGCTAGGATTTTTTCTTTGGGAAGGTCCTTTATGGCAGAGCACAATAA
>MVQW01000243.1 GCA_002067265.1 Methanomethylovorans sp. PtaU1.Bin073
ACTAACCATTTTCGTTCAAACATGATTGATTCCCACTGATGATTCTATAAAAGTTTAATTGGCCTCTATCAATAAAACAATATCGTGTTAATATCTATCCATTAGAATATAAACTGTTGTTTTTAAGTGCAATAGACTAAAATAATGAGAGAGGATATATTTAATCATGGAATCGGTTTGTGTGTGTGTGGATTTACATCTACCATTTCATATGAAATGGTACTGGCCAGCTGATGGTTATCGCATACCTGAGATTTCGACCTATTTTGATCAGGAGAGAATCTTTACTGATTTTCAGCGTATGACAGTAAACATTAGGAGAACGAACAAGGTATTGGAAAGATCTATTGCTAATGGAGCGGCCTATACTCTGAATCTTTCAGGAACATTTCTTGATCAGTGTCCATGGGACCCAGAAGTCCTGAATTCATTTAAAGAGTTGACAGATACCGGAAATGTTTCATTTGCTGCATCTACCTATTATCACTCTCTAAGTGCTCTTTATCCTGACCTCACAGATTTTAAGGAGCAGGTATGGATGCATATGGAAAAGGTATCGGAGCTCTTTGGTGTTACTCCTTTAGCTTTCGTGAATCCTGAATTGATGATATCTGGAAATATTGGAGGCGTGCTCAAAAAGCTGGGATTGAAATGCATGATAGCAGAAGGAGCTAAAAACCTGCTTCATGCAGATGTGCCTTCAAGAGTATATTCTGATGATATGCCAACACTGCTTCGTCACATAGATCTAAGCGAGGACATAAGCAAGCGTTTCTGCGACAAATCATGGGAGGAATATCCATTGATAGCTGACAAGTTCGCTTCCTGGATAGAGCGCATTGAAGGCGATGTTATCACTCTTTACCTGGATTACGGTTCAATAGCCTGGAACGAGAGCAAAGCAGGAGGCATGTTCCAGTTTCTGGCAGATCTTCCGTTGAGCCTTGAAGAAAGAGGTATCAGCATGATCAAGCCTGAAGATGCAGTGAGCAGATTTGATAAAGTAAAGCTGGATACGCTGAAAACCGAGTCTGCAGCTCGGTATGGAATGGAGAGCCTGCTTGGAAATCATGCACAGCATTTCTATCTGAAGGAACTTGAGATAATAGGGCAAGAACTAAGGGAACATCCCGATGCTTCAGATAATACGCAGATGCAGCATATATTCGGATATCTGCAGCAGAGTGATATTTTCCTGGATATGAACACTGTCAACATAACAGGGTATGAAAGAGCAGTAAATAACTTATCCATTTTGTCTGATTTCAGAAGGGCTATTTTGGAGGGGAGTGCATGAAGTCGGTCTGCTTTTACTTTGAAGTCCATCAACCATATCGGTTAAGATGGTTCTGGCCGGATGAACACAGGGGTTTTGACAGATATTTTGATAGCAAGGCTAACAGGGATATATTTGAGAAGGTATCGCGTAAATGTTATCTTCCTGCCAACAAAGCCATGCTTGACCTTATTGATGAATACGGTGGAAAGTTCAAGATAAGTCTCTCTGTCACAGGTACGTTGCTTAGCCAGTGTGAGAAGTGGGGCAAAGATGTGCTGGAAACCTTTAAACAGCTGGCAGATACAGGATGTGTAGAATTCCTGGAAGAAACGAATTACCATTCTCTGGCAGGTTTGTTTGATGATCGGGAAGAGTTCAGGGAACAGACACTTGAACATCGGGAAAATATGAAGACGCTTCTTGGAGTAGAACCCCAAGTCTTCCGCAATACTGAATTGCTTTATAATAACAGCCTTGCTGCCACGGTTGAAGAGCTGGGATACAAAGCGATACTTACTGAAGGTACCGAACATCTTCTTGGCCGCAGGTCACCGAACTATGTGTATCGTGCAAAGGGCTCAGACATCAAAGTACTTCTCCGTAATTACAAACTTAGCGATGACATCGGTTACAGATTCTCTTCAAGATGGTGGCCGGAATATCCTCTCACTGCAGAAAAATGGGCCAGCTGGGCTTCACTTACCCCTGGAAATACCTTGAACATTTTTATGGACTATGAGACCTTTGGTGAGCATCAGTGGGAGGAAACAGGCATCTTCAAATTCCTGAAAGCATTACCTGCAGAAGTCTTAGACAGGAAGTTGGCTTTCCGTACTCCTTCTGAAATTATCAGCAGATATGATCCCGTAGATGATATTGATGTTGGAGATTTTTCTACTATCTCCTGGGCGGACAGCGAACGCGATACCAGTGCATGGCTGGGTAATGATATGCAAAGAAGATGCTTTGAAGATGTCAAGATGCTAGGTCCTTATGTGTACAAAACTAAAGATCCGGAGATCATCAATATCTGGAAGCATCTGCTCACTTCAGATCATTTCTATTATATGTGTACCAAATGGCTTGGTGATGGTGATGTACATTCGTATTTTAGCATTCATTCATCGCCATTTGATGCTGCTATCAATTACATGGCAGTTCTCATGGACTTTAAATCTATGGTATTCAGAAAATTGGACTCTGTGGATGCTGAAGCCCATGAATAATGGGAGAAAAGGGGGTAACTATGGTACGGGATTTATACATGTTTTCCAGGGGCGATGAGAATGCTCATGTGGTGTGGTTCAGCATCAATTATCAGACAGATATGGGAGCTGAAGCTAACATCAATTCAGTTCTTAGTGAAAAGGGAGTTAAATTAAAGTTTGCATACCTTGACAATACAGAACATGATGGACAAGGAAAGTATGTGCTTTTTACCGAGGTCAAGGAAAAGGCACAGATAGATACCATCAATGAAATGCTTCGCAAAATTAAAGGAGTAACTGAGGTAGAATCCGGTATATCCGGGAATCGCATGATACACACAGTGGATTTTCCTCTGAATTTCTTGGGGGAAAGGGCCGTTATTGCAAGATCAAAGACTTTTCTGGATATCCTACGGATAATAAGGGAAAATGTGATCCAGCCCGATGGTCTGCTTCTTCTGAGCGGCCTTAAGGGTGGCATAGGTGCCGCAAAATATGTCAAGGATATTATAAAAGTAGACAAAAGTAATTGTCTGGCCATACTAAGAGAACTATTCCTTGCATCCGGCTGGGGAAAACTGGAAATGGATTTTGACAGGGATAGTTACAATGGTAAGGTCATAGTAAGGGAATCTTTCATTGCAGATGCATACGGTCCCAGTGATCTTCCTGTATGTGGGTACATGAGCGGCTTCATTGCGGGTTATATGACCGAAATGATGGGCTACACTTTCCAGGTGCGTGAAGTTAGCTGTAAGAGCATGGGATATGTAGTATGCGAACACATAGTTTCACCTGCGCCTGAAGGGGTAAAAATGGAACATATTATGAAAGAGGAGATCCAGTGATCAGGCAACCTAATGTAATACTGGGGAATGATAAAATTCTTGTTACTATGGGCAAGAAGGGCGAATTATTCGGTTTTTTTTATCCTCGCCGGGATTATGCCCAACATGTGGAGGAATCGCTTGCCTGCCTGCAGGTAGACAACCGACTTCTATGGACCAATAACCATGAATGGTATTCCACACAACATTACCTTGAAGATACGAATATCGTCATCACTGAACTTGTACATGGCAGTGGTATTAAAATAAATATCCGGGACTTTGCACACCAAACTGCATCTGTGATGGTGCGCAGATATACCATCAGTACAGAAAGGGATATCAGTGGTACATTTTTTTATTATTCCAATCTCTGTGTAGGAGAAATGCATAAAAAGAATTCAGCTTTCTGTGATCCGGAAATTCACCTGCTTGCCCAGTACTGGCAGGATAACTATATTGGTCTAATAGCAAATCCTGCTTTTGAGCAGTGGCAGGTTGGCAAGGCAATGGATACTATATGGTGGACCAATGCCCGCTACGACATGGAAGACGGGAAACTGCACAGCAACAAGGAAGATATCGGTTATCTTAACACGGTTGTCGGGTGGGACCTTAAGCTTAAAGCAGGAGAGACAAAGGAGATAACAGTATTCATAGGAGCTGCTGCGAAAAGAACGCAGCTATACAAGATGATGCTGGAGGTTGTTCAGGAGCCAGTTAATTATATGCTTGAGAAATCAAGGGATGACTGGATACGCTGGCTTTCAAAAAAGAAGCTTCTAAAGCTGTCAGTGCTCAATGATATGACGGAAACTAAGCAACAGATCAGAGAGGCTTTTAATCGTTCTCTTCTCACCCTTGACTTACTTAATGACCCTAAACATGGTTCTTTTGTGGCAGCTCCTGAGTTCGACCATGATTTTGAGATGTGTGGCGGTTACGGATACTGCTGGAACAGAGACGTTTCAGAAGTCGCAGTGGCATTGCTAAATGCAGGATATCCGGAATACTGCGACAGGTTCTTCCATTGGTGCAGGCGTACACAGCTTTCCGATGGTTCCTGGTTCCAGCGGTACTGGCTTGACGGAAATACTGCTCCTTCATGGGGAAACTTTGATCATTCCACCCAGATAGACGAAACCGGAGCTACACTGTATGCCATGTACACATTTTACGATGGCCTGAAAGGGCTTCCTAAAGCGGAGTTCCTTGAAAATATCTGGATCACTGTTCTCACAGGTGCAGAGTATCTAATGAAACGCACACAAGAAGGTCTGCATGATCCCTGTCTGGATATATGGGAAACATATGCCGGTGTATTCAGTTATACTTCAGCTGCTATATATGCCGGCTTAAGGGGTGCTGCCTACATAGCAACAGTTTACAGTGAAAGGGGACTTGCATCACGCTGGCTTGAAAGGGCTGAACTTGTAAAAAGCAAGACCATAGAAAAAATGTGGCTTGAAGAGGGATATTTTGCAAAATGCATTGCTGATGGTAAGCTAGATACCACTGTGGATGCCAGTATGATCGGCACCTTCACACCATTCAATATGCTTTCTCCTAAAGACCTGCAGGAGAGGAAAATGATCTATTCAATGCTGAGCACCATAGAAAGCAGGCTTAGTGTGAATGTTAACGGATCTAATGGCATAAAAAGATACGAGAATGACAAATATATTGAAGGCAATCCGTGGGTAGTCACTACTTTATGGTTATCCAAGGCAATGCTGACTCTTGCAAATTCACTTCGCAACGAACCAAACAGTGAAAATGAGGTTTCAAGACTTGTACAGGGTTCCGTGAACTATATCAAATGGGCTCTGAAAGGAACAACAAGTGCAGGTATGCTTCCTGAACAAGTAGACAGGCAAAAAGGCCATCCTGCTTGGGCTATACCCTTAGGCTGGAGCTGTGCTTTGATGATAGATAACATACTTCTTCTCGAAAAGCTATCGGAGGCAAAGGATGGAAAGATATGAAGGAACCCTATTCTATGTCGGCAAGGATAATCGCGGTGAACTGTGCCAAAAGGAATGGCTGATAACCAACGGATTAGGAGGATATGCTTCTTCGACTCTCTCTTTTATGAACACCAGAAAATATCATGGCTTGCTGGTGGCGTCTATGGAGCCTCCTGTTGACAGAATGGTGCTTTTATCTTCTCTTGACGAAGAAATACGTATAGGTAGCATTATTCACGAACTTTCCTGCCATAAATATCCGGATGTTGTCCATCCTCAGGGTTTCAGTTATATCCG
>MVQW01000244.1 GCA_002067265.1 Methanomethylovorans sp. PtaU1.Bin073
AGTATTTTTCCCCATTTTATTGTATAATTTAAATTCTCTCGTGGAGTCGAATAAATATGAGCATATAGTTATTTTAAAAGTTAAAAATAGTATGATCCCTCTAAAATATAAACGGTTTATATCTGAAGAACATGCAGAAGAAGAAAATGAGAATGATCTGATTGATGAATTACCTGTAGGTATCCTTTCATTTGATACTAGAGGAAACATCACTGCAGTCAATAAATTTCTTCTTGAGCTTCTGGGTTCTCCTTCAGCTGCAGATACAAAACAGACAAATCTGCTAGAATTTCCGCCTCTGGTTGAATCAGGCATATCTGCTAGTATTCAGGAATCTATTTCAACTGGCAAGATTTCAGTAATAGAAACAAGTTATCATTCGAAATGGGGTAAAGAGCTTTTTTTGCGTTTTAAAACTGTACCTCGCATGGACAAAGAAGGAAATGTCATCGGTTGCCATGCAATAATTGAAGACGCTACAATCATAAAACAAACCCGTAGCGAACTGGAACAAAAGAAAAAGCAAGAAGATCTTTATTCGCATATTTCCAGCCGATTTATAAACAGCAGTTTTAAAGATATTGACACTGAAATAAATAAAGCACTTGAGGAAACAGCTATATTTACTGGCGCTGAGCGTGCTACTGTTTTTTTAACAACTGATGATCCTAATTATGTGATCAAAACCCATGAATGGCACGCCGAAGGTGTTGTATCACAGATTGGCTTCAACCAAAAATTCCCAGTGCCAAGCATAATTGGAAAATTAACAGATTTGCAAGCAATTTGCGTAGTAGATACTCAACAACTGAGTAATGAAGAACGGATACTTAAAGAAAAACTTCGAGAATTGGGTATTTTGTCACTGATACTGGTTCCTATAGCCTTTAAAGGAAAATTCAGCGGATACATAGCGATGGATTGCAAGAAGCAAAAAAAGGAATGGGATCAAAACGCCTTCTATTTATTGAAACTTGTGGGTGAGATGATAACCAGTGTTCTTGAACGCAAACAAACCGAAACTCTGCTGCTTAAAAAAGAAGAAGACTATGAAGAAGTTGTCAATTCAATAGACACCATCGTCTGGAAAGCTGATGTTAATGAGCATGGAAAGTACATCAATACTTATATTTCCTCAGCTGTCGACAAAATGCTGGGATTACCTCAAGGAACCATAGGAAACAGTTGGGATAAGTATTTTTCCTATGTCCATCACGACGATATTCAAAATGTCTTTGATGCGCTAAAACTCGCTTATAATAATCCGGAGAACAATGTCAATCTGGACTACCGCCTGGTAAAAGATGACGGAAATATAGTATGGGTAAATTCCATTGCAATAGCTCATCTTCAACAGGATGGAACCGTCAAGATCTTCGGTACTACTACTAATATTACCTGGCGAAAACATGCAGAAGTGGAACTCATCAGAAGTGAAAGAAAGTACAGATCGCTTGTTGAACAATCAACTGATGCCATTTTTTTAAATAAGCTCGATGGTCAGATCCTTGACGTTAACGAGAAAGCCTGTAAAATGCTGGGATATACCAGAGAGCAATTCAGAAATATGTCAGTTGTTGACCTTCTGACTCCGGAACTGAGGACTCAAGGAACTCAAGTACTGGATATCTTAGGGAATTCAGACACAATACATGGTGAAACACAGTACTTCACAGCAAATGGCAATATTATAGATGTGGAAATAAATGCTACAATTCTTGCAGGGTATAATGATGTTGCTCAAGCTGTAGTAAGAGATATCACTGAGCGTAAACAGGCTGAGGAAAAATTATCCAGGAACGAGAATAAATACCGTTCCCTTTTTGAACAGTCCAATGATGCCATATTTATACACGGGCTTTATGGCCAGATTCTGGATGTAAATGACAGAGCCTGTGAGATGCTTGGCTATACAAAAGAAGAATTAAAGAGAATGAATGTTTCTGATCTGCTACCTCCTGACCAGAGGAATATAGCTTTAGAAGCCTTACAAAAAACTAGAGAAAACGGCTCAATTCGTATAGAAGCAGAACTTCTAAAAGCTAATGGGAATCGAATGGTGGCAGATGTAAGTGGTTCAATTCTGGATGCATATCCTGATACTATTCAAGCTATTGTAAGAGATGTCACTGACCGCAAACGAATGGAAGAGTATTTACTTCAGGCAAAGACCATTGCTGAGGCTGCAAACCGTACCAAAAGCGAATTCCTTGCCAACATGAGCCATGAACTGCGCACACCGCTCAATTCTATAATTGGTTTTTCTGATGCCATGCTTGAAGGGCATTTTGGGGATCTTACACCTAAACAGGACCACTATCTTCAACACATATCAAACAGCGGTAAACACCTTCTCGGCCTTATCAACGAGATACTGGATATCGCAAAAGTAGAAGCAGGTAAGATGCAACTTTCCCTGGAAACGATCTATATTGAGCCATTTATGGCAGAAATGATAGCTACAATGCAGCCTCTTGCAAAAAAGAAGCAAATAACTATGAGTATACAAAAAGAGGAGGATATGAATATTTTAGTGGCTGATGAGGCGAAACTAAAACAGATCATTTACAACTTGCTTGGAAACGCTATCAAATTCACACCTGATGGTGGAAAAATCAATGTTCATGTAAGTATGGCCGGAAAAATGATACGCTTCTCTATTATTGATACTGGCATAGGAATATCTTTGGACGACCAGAGGAAACTGTTCAGGCCATTCACGCAACTGGATTCTACTTACAGTCGACAATATCAGGGTACAGGTCTTGGACTTGCCTTGGTCAAGGAACTGGTTGAATTACACGGTGGCAGAGTATGGGTTGAGAGTGAAGTTGGAAAAGGAAGCAATTTCACCTTTGAGCTGCCTTCAATCAGGGATATTTAATCGATTCTTTTTTGTGCTCTTTGTTAAAATTGATCATTTTAACAAAATACATATATTTAAATATTAGAAAAT
>MVQW01000245.1 GCA_002067265.1 Methanomethylovorans sp. PtaU1.Bin073
GAAAGTATATTGTGCTGCTGCTCGCCTCCGTGCATGTGATAAAAAGTGTGTTGCTGAGTTTGAAGGTACTGATGTGCCTAGACTCTGCCTTTTTGACCCAAGTCATTATGTTGTGTGGGAGGAGGGGGAGGAATGAGCCGGAAAATGATACTTGTAGATAGCTGTGCTGAATGTCCCTTCCAATCTTTTACATGGTTATCATGTACTTTCCTCTCTGCAAAGCGTGGGGAAATAATGCACATTCCGGCTGATGTGTTAAAATCTCGTGTGATATGGGATCAATGCCCTCTCGATGATGCGGAGGGTTTTGTATGAGCAGCAAGATCAGGCACTTTCGCAACGCAAGGAAGGAGGACTTATACCTGCAGCTTACTTCATGCAGGACAGTTCGCGTTTGTGGATCATGTGGAAATCCGATTAATCCGGGCGAGAAGTACCTTAATGCCAGGGTCACACCTGCAGCTCAACCTCGCAAGATCTGTCTATCCTGTGCAAACAGACTCTACCCAAGAGCAATGGAGGTCATGCAATGATCTCAGGCAAGGAGCCTCAGATGATAGAGAGAAAATGTCCTCTCTGTTCAGGATCAGTAAAGACTCATTCCACTCATATCCGGCCACTTGCTGATTATACATGTCCTCAGTGTGGTGCTAAGTTGTGGCTTACTACTTGCTCACTCGGATACCGTCTCACTGTCGCTCAATCGGGAGTGAGAACATGAGCGAAAGCCTACACTATCCTACTAACCCGAAACTGAAAGAAGCTTACATCGGCCTGCTAGGTATGGTCTGTACTCAGAAGAGGATAAAATTCTCTGCTACTGAGTGTATTAATGCAATTTGTGAACGTAATGGGTGGGCTATTGACACTGACCATTACGGGTCTCCGAAAATAGTAGGAACTACAAAGAAGGCAAAGAATTACCTGCAGATCCTGGCAGAAGGCAAGAAGTACGTAAGATGTACTGGCCTGATGTTTGAAATCTGTGCTTACGATGCCTCCACTCTTGGGAGGATCACAACCTTTGAAGAACTCTTTGCCATAATGGGCGATGATGAATACATGTCTGAGTATTTGGAGCCCATGGACGAGTTAGCATACAGTGACTGGAAGGATGTAATTGATATTCAGACACAATTCCCTTCCAATCTTCAAATTTCCGAAGAAGTAGAGAGAGTACTCTCTGCAACTCCAATAATTGAAGATGTGATTGAAACTTCATTCACCTCTTTCAATAAGACCCCGGTTCTTTTAAACCCAGAAAAATCCCAAATAGACGAAGATTCGGAAACTTTGTCTGAAGTGGATGGGGGAGAATCGGTGGGGAGTCTAATTTAGGGTAATTTTGTGAGACTTGTAATACTACATATGTAGTACTACATTGTTTCCCCTCAGACTCCCCAAAATCAGTATCTAGCGCCAATCTAATGGCGTAGTACTTAGCGAAGGCTACATTGTGCTAAACAATGTAGTACTACGTAGTACTACGCCATTCTTTACAAAGTGGAACACGAAATCCGCAAAAAACACTCCACTGGAAATAGGGGTATATTATGATTAATGATAAAGAGGTTATTCATAAAATTGCAAACTTACCACTTCATCCAAAAGGCATCGTCTTAATAGTTCGTATTTATAAGATTTCCATTAACCTTAGGCTATTCTACTATAACCAACGTCTTCAATTTTATGAATGGTTATTAAGAGGTTATGAAGAACGTGACATGCTAGATGAATCTAAACAATTCTACAGAGGAGATTCACATGTCTAAAAAAGACACGGTTTCCAGCTTACGGATTGATTCTGAAATACGTGATATCTTTTTAAATACACAGATATTTCATAAAAAATCATTATCAGATGCCTTATATGAAGGTATGATTCAAATTGTGCGTGAAGTCTCACCTGTTCAAATATTAGATATGGATATAGAGGCAGCTCGAAAAAGGGTATCTGATCTAGAAGCTTCACGCCCACATGTATTACAGATAGAAGAAATGAATAAGACGAAAGTTTGTCAAAGTACCACATCCGTGGTAGATTCTATCTTTTTGGAACAGCGTGAATCACGACTCCAAGATAAATCTTTGATATCCATGATGAATAGAGGTGTAGAGCCTTCCTGGGATCGTTTCTATTTTAAATGTGGATTCCAGTCATCAGCAGAAGCTAAAAACTGGTTCTGGTCCGAAGCCATGAAGAGGGGGCTTGTGAAATGACCCTCTATAAAATCTGTTCTCTGTGTGGTCAAAAGATCCCACAGGATGCAAAGCCAAACAAAGAATATGTGCTTCTCGGTCTCGAATATTATCACAGGGCTTGCTATCTGCAGTATATCGGAGTAAAACAGGAGGGTACACCATGATCCTTGATTCCTGCAAAGACTGTCCTCATGATAATTTCGGCTGTCTGAAATGCAGGCTTGGATATCTCCGGATGCATGAAGATACTGGCATGATAAGGCCTTTCCTTTGCAAGATGCATGACAATGAAGTGGCAAAGGAGGTGAAGGCATGAAAGCAATTCCAGTTTTGAAAGAACCAGTAGAAGAGGATGATGATGCTGATTACAAGCCTATCCTCTCCAGGTACATTAACACCCGCTGTAATTACGATGGTGCAAAGATCGATAGCATGGAGTGAAATGATGAAAGATTCTAATGGTTATGAAATATCAAAGGATGCAGAAAAACTTATTGTGAAAAGAAATTCTCTCGTTGAGCTTTTCAATTCTGTCCACGATCAATCGAATAAATATCTTATTGGGAAACGAATACAGGCCATAGATACTACTCTTTCTGATGTATACGGTCTGATCTAAACTGCTAAATAGAGGAAGAATATGGGAAAAATTTGTGCAAGATGTGGGTATGTGCCAGATGGTGCGTGGATGTTTCGTATATCTGGAAAATGGTATTGCATAGGGTGTTTCCTGAAAATGTGGAAAAGTAAAATTGCCAAGTAAAGGAAGGGATGATTAAATGAATACTAATGATAAATGGAGATTCACAATACCGCTTAATGAACTTACAATCAATGGGATTGAAGTTAAAGTGAATTACTGGCAGACAATATTAAATTTTCCAAAAATCGAAGATTTAAGCATCATTGCAAAAACCGATCTTGAAATAAAAGATGTAGATCTCGATGAAATACACAAACATATGATATTTCATGATTGGATTGAAAGACACTTTCCGTTGATGCATGAGCTTGAATATGAGCTTAGTATCTGGCATCATACTAATGATATTGTAGATTTCTTCGATGGAAACGAGTTTAAAATAGCTACCCGGTGGGATGGATTAGCAATGATAATATGCAAATACAAAAACATTGAAGGTTATTTTGCTATCACTGGGAAACAAAAGCCAGACGTGGCTAATATCCTAAAATATGTTGATCGAGAAGTAACAAAAGCAACTGCCTGAGTCGCCAAGTAAAGGAAGGATAGAAATGGCAAATATGATTGTTAAGGTATCAGTTGAATTTGAAGTCAATGAAATCAATAAAGAAAATGCAATTGTTGCTGCAGAAGAGATCCTTGAAAAATCTCCATTGCTTTGCAGGTGGGATGTTCAATCAGTTACTTTTTTCAATGGACACCCTGTAGATGATGATTTCGATGAAGAATTCACCAAGTAAAGGAAGGATTGAAAATGTCATTGATAGTAGAATGTGAAGAATGCAACCATACAGGACAATTAAATGATGGTTCTGCCTGTCCTGCCTGCAAAGGCAAAGGGCGGTTAGATATGGCGGATTTCTTTGAAGGAATGTACACATGGAGATGGAGCTAAAATCCTAAGTAAAGGAAAATACCTTCGTTGTGCTTGCCATTGATTTATAAATAATTGGAACCTTTTTTCCTATATGTTTCACAAAAGGGAACATTACAGATCTGGAGAAAAAGCTCTTACTCAGAAAGAATATGAAAAACTGATTTCTGTGATAGATCACCTTGAGGATGAAGTATGTATTAAACTGGCCATCTCTACAGGTGCAAGACGTGAAGACCTTGCAAGCATCAGGATAAAAGACATCGACTTGCAGGAACTAAAACTATCTTTTTATGAACAGAAGAAAAAGAGAATCCACACAGTACCCCTCTCTCCTGAGATGGCAAGGCTGATCACACAGCTCATCAACTCAAGGGGTAAAGATCAATGTGAATATATCTTCTCTAAAACAGGTCGTACAGCATATACCAGGCTACAGAAATATTGCGATAAAGCAGGAATCCCAAGACGCCCATTTCATGCACTTCGAGCAACATGTATCAAAAGGTGCCAAGCTGCAGGCTGGAGCATTGAGCAAGTTGCAAAATTGACCGGGGATACAATTGCAGTTATCCAGGAGCATTACTCTTGGCCGTCCAGTTCAGAGATGCAAGAAGTAGCAATGGAAAAACCAGTTATATGACCCTGTTTTTTCTTCAAATACTCTTTTTTAACAAAAAGTCTTAGGGTTTTGTATCAAAAAGCCCATTCTCGACATAGCATGTATTAAATCTCTTCTGTCAGAGTGACAACACTATTTCAATATAGTCTATATATAAATATTGTACATATTGTATATTTGCAACAATGTACAGTGTTATAACAATGACTATATAGTATAATTGCATATCTTCACATGTTGCGGAATTGGGTCCATACAACCAACGCAATGTGCTGTTTCCTACCTCTATCTGTTATCGTTATCACCCGGAAACAGCACAGCTCCTATGGAGGAAGACATGAGCAAAACTGTAACTGTGCGAAAATTTGGACAACAATACTCTTTCACGATTCCAACCGAATTTAAAAAGATATTCGAAGGCAGTGATCATGCAGTTGTAGAACAAATCGGAAATTCACTAATTTACAGACCCGCTGAAATAAAGGCTAAGGAGGAGACAGCGAACTGAACTGACAAAACTGAAACAAACAGGGGGTGTAGAGATGGATTTAGAATATACTCAACTAACGAAAATACAAGAAGAGAAAAAAAAGACACTTGCAGCACTACAAATTGAAGAAAAGCGTCTTAACGACTTAAAAAAACAAGCGCATTCAATTGAAACACATAACCGTTTCCTCTACACTGGATTAGGTTTTATCCTGAGTTCTATTGCAATCACATTTTACGTCTTGTATGGAATGGTCACCAATCCGGGAAACCAAGTACTGGCTAAAGACTCAGTGGTATTTCTCTTTGCTTTCGGAGTAATGTTCATAGCTGCATGGATTATCGATCAGTGAGGTAGAAACCATGGCATTCAAAGACAGTTTCGTTTATGAGGATTTCTTTGTAAGGAAAAGATCAGGGAAAACTCAGCCCTTACAACAAGATCCTGCAAGGAACAAAAGAAAGATCGAAGCACTTCAAAAAATGAAAGCAAAAACCACAACATAAAGTTAAAGGAGGGGTAGAGTGGACAGCAATATAAAATTTTTAACACTACTTGCATTAGCACTCAGTGGACTCGTTGTATCGTACAATTTCCAAGAAGAACAACCAGTAGTTGAACCTGTTACTCCTCCTGTAACTGTTCAACTTTCAGACGTTCAGATATGTGATGCCCTCGTTTCTGATACTCTCAATGAAACATATCTTCTTGATAATGAATACTCTGCAGTAACTATCTGGAACAAACTGAAGACACAAAACTTTGATTGTACTTTGATTTTTGGAAACCTGTCAATGAACAATGAGCCTATTACTTCATGTAACAGGCTTTGGGTTACTTTCAATGGTATAGCTATAGATTCAGGTGCAGTATACATTGATGATCAGCATTTTGAAGGCTACCAAATCGACAGCCCAAGTTCTTACAGGGAATTAAAAGATGCTATTGATGACTATCTTGAATCTAAATCACGGTATATCTCTGCTGTGGAGTCTTACAACTCTTTGTTAAACCAGGCTGCAAAGGACAATGTGGAGAAAACAAAATCAGAGTACCTTGCTGCAAACGAGAGATTAATCACGGAGATTTCATGAAACCATTTTTTTTAAATAATTCCTGTGAACAACCAAAAAGAAGAACAGAGATCCGGGAATGTTATAAGTTCGCTGGTATCTTAATTATCTGCTCACTTCTCTTGCTCATAAATCATGCATCTGCAGCAACCATCTATGTTGATCCATCTTCCAACGGAGATGAAACAATCCAGGATGCTATAGATGAGGCTACATCAGGTGATATAATATGGCTAAAAACGGGTACCTTTTGGATTGATGATACCATCACCATAGATAAGTCACTAACATTTTCGGGTGACGGTGAAATGAAATTCATCAATAACTTAGGGTGGAACTCTGGTAAGACTATGTTTTATGCATCAGGTGTTGATGATATAACATTCACAGGCGATCTTACATTTGATGGAAACAGCCAAGGAAACATAGATGTACCGTTTGGACAGGGTTATTATGGACTGTTTCTCTTCAGAAACTGCGATTATGTGACTTTCGATTCAGTAACAATGGAATACGGCAAAACAGATTTCATAGTTTTCCGTAACGGCAATCATATCACTGTTACTAATTGTATCCTTAATAAATCAGGTCATGAAGCCCTGTACAGCCTGTATTCCAACTACGTTGAATTTAGCAACAACAACTGCTTCACCCGTACCAATGCAGCCGTAAGAATAGCAAGCGGTCAACATGTACTTATTACAAATAATGAGATATATTCAGGAACTATCACAGCTGCAGACGGTGGAGGATCTTCTACAGGTCCGGGCATTGAAATAAATATCGATGCAGGACAGCCAGCTTCTGACATCGAAATCAGCAAGAACTACATTCATGATCTGAGGGGTTCAGGTATCTGGATGACTTCTGAATCAACAAAAGGTGACGGTGTTTACATTCATAACAACATCATCAGGGATGTAGGAAACTACCCCTCAGATAACAAGTACTCTACAGCAGGTATTACAATTTGGCAGTTTAATGCAACACTCATTGAGAATAACGTATTCGATGACACAGGTATTGCAGGTGTGAGATATGCGAAGAGGGCTTCAGATGGCATTGTAAATGAAGAGTTCACAACCATAGTCAGGAACAATGTTTTCATCAACATAAAGGATAAGATCACAATACCTGCTGAACCAGTGATGAATTCCTACTCAGAGAATCACAAGTTCTATGTTTATTACAACGACTTTTATAATAACTACGATGCTTTTGACGGTAATCTCTGCATTGCCTGGAATAACTTTGCTCTTAATCCCATGTTCTCAGATTCTATGTATCACCTGAAGGATGATTCCTCTTTAATTGGAGCTGGCTATAATAGTGCAGATATTGGTGCTTATGGAATGGCTTCTGGGAAAATAGGGGCTATCGGAACCATTGACCATGAGAAAAACGATGATTCTGGGGCTTCTGACGAACCAATTACAGAGCCTACAGACGATGTGAATGAAGACCTAGATAATTGCACATCTGACGACTCAAACTATGATCTAGATAATGCAACCATAGATGATGGGAATATTTCAGATGAAGATGAAACAAACCATGACCTTGACAATTGCACTTCTGATTATGTAGATAATTCCACAGTTGATTATGTAGACAATTCTACTACTGAATATGTAGATAATAGTACTACTGATTATATTGACAATTCGACTTCAGAACATCATAGAAGCGGCCATGGTCAGGGTAAAGGATTCGCATTCGTTACAACTCCTCAGGAGGAAATTATAGTATGCAGTGCAGAGCTTACAAAACCAACATTCAGGAGGCCAGTTCCCTGAGCAGTGATATTAAAAAACTGCTCTGGATGATTGGTTTTATTTTTTATTGCGTAAGTGGCTATTTAACCCAGATGATCCCACCATATTCAGGTTTTGCATGGGCAGGAGTAATTGTTTTCGGGACACTGCTTGTAATTTTCTATGTCAAATGGGGGGAACTGCATGAGAGTTAGATTTGCAAGTATACTATTTTACACAATGCTTCTTGTTATTTTAGGAGTAAATCTCTATGCATTCATTACATTCGATGATCTCTATAACACGAAAGTGACTCTACTTGGAGACTGCATCATTATACTCATACTTGGCTCCATGGTAATATTCTCCAAGTCAGAAAAGAAGGAAGGGAAAATAAAGCTTATCCGAAAAATAAGTTAAGTCTCTAACTAAGTTTTATAGTATTTAATCAACTACTAGAGCCATATATAAAAAGTTGAAATTGAAATATGTGAGTATAATTCTTCATAATTACGAAATCAGTAGATGGCGTTTCCGTTTTCTTTATAAGTTATTTAAGTTACCCCTTTAGTTTTTGGGTTTTTGTCCAGTTCATCAAGGTCTGTTGAGTGAGGCCAGTTCCATCAGCTAACTCTCCCCATGTATATCTCTCTCTAACAAAGTTCAAAAGTTTGATACAAGTTTCTGCTTGTGTATGGATTTTTTTAACCTGCATGGGCGATAGTTTTTCTCCCTCATCACCACCATCAAGCACCTTAAACAGTTCAGCTATTGTCTGGTTTTTGAACTCCATGCTAATCTTGTCATACCAATCGTTCAAATGCTTCGGCGGTCTCGCAGTCATAAACGGATGAATTACTTCTCTTCCTCCGTCAGGTGTAAAAAAAATAAAGTCACTTTGAGCTACAGTACCTGCACTCGTTATCCGGATAACATTATACTTTGCGTAAGTTACTTCGTGCTCATAATCAATGGATTCCATTCTAACAACAGCATTTAGCAACATCCTGACGTTAATATCAAAAAAACTAATAGACGGAGTCGTGAATATGACTAATATATTTTTAAATCTAAGAATTTGAGATACAGCAGACATCATAAGGTTTGCTTGACTCATAAAAGTTCTTGCTGCAGCACCAAGACCGATTTCATCATATATGATAGCTTGGCCTTTATCCATCTTCTGTAGCTTTCCGATGAAGTCTTTAGTATTGTATACTACTCGTGGGTTATGTTCAAATGAAGGATCAACAGCTCTTGCAAACTCTATTGCAGCTAGACTTTTTCCACTTCCCGGCTCTCCAACAAAAACCATAGAATAGGACTTATTTAACTCATTGATTCTACGCTTTACGATACCTGTAACTTTTCTAAAACTCTCAGGCTTGTCGCTCACTGCATGTCACCGCTCATATGTTGTTTTTTAGTGGCTGGCAGGAATCCTCTTCTATAGGCAAGGTCCATCAAGGATTCATATTTCCCATACATAAAGTCATGAGTGTACTTTTCTTCAATAATTCTGAGGTCGTTTGCAGTCTTCCCCTGTGGCTTCTCTTTTTTAGCAAGGGCTTCAATTGCTTCTTTGTACTGTTTATCCTGGAATGGGTGCATGATTGTCCCCAGGTAATTTATTATATCATACACAGCACGCTTGTTTCCATACGCTTCATTCTGCATGATCGTAAAGCAAGCCCTAAAAACGAGACCTGAGAAGTCCATTGTAGCTTCTTCAGATTCAGTATAGACTTTACCTCTCATGTATCTATATAGTTTAATTATTGTATAAATAAATAACTTTAATATTATGCTATTGTTAAAGTTTGTCTATATTTGTCACTAATCTTTATATCTATTTATAAACTATATAGCCGTAGGAAGTGATAAGTATGTCCTTACCAGGAATCGTTAAGAAAGTAAGAGAAGAAATAATAGCTCTTCTGATCTCCGATAAAGCCAATGCAGGTATCGTAATGGGTATGCTCGGAACAATCATAGCGGTTATTATCGCTATCCTGATTGGTTCTCAGTTCATCACCATCGGTACAGATATGATGACCGATCAGAATAACACTGAAGGTCTGAGCGCACTTGGAAACCTCGAAACCATCTTCTACATGATCATAGGTATCGTGGTACTCCTACCTCTGGTAGGTCTCGGTGCATTCGTACTGTACATGTTCGGTGGAAGGAAGCAGTGAGCCTGCCTTCCTTTTACTTACCTTTTAAGAGGAGCAAACATGTACATCGAATATTTCTATGTTCTACTTTTACTGACTTTACTCTGCTTCTTCTATGCTCTTTTGTCATCTAGCCTTGAACACAGGCAGATATTCAGTATTTTGTGCATACCTCTACTGATCGGTTTATCCATCAGTTCTCTATCACTTGAAAAAGTGACAGAACACGTAGTAGGTACAGAAGTTATCGAACACACCACTTACATAAGTTCAACAGTCGGTGCCTATATTTTCGGCTTCCTGGCACTACTTGAAGCCTTGCAGGTATGGCGGCTGTACATTGAGGAGAAAAACAATGCAAGAGAATGATATTGATTCCATGGATAGTGATGCAGCAGTAGCAGCACACGTAGGCACCCTTGCAGGCCTTATCGGTACAGCATCAGATGTACCTCTTGAAATGCAGGAAGAAAATTTCCCAATTCTAAACAAGATCAACCCCTTATCAAACCTTAATCCTGCAGATGAAGTATTACTGAAACGGTCCCTTGAGATCCTATGGTACATGAATGATGATATGAGTTATGAATCTCTTGTCCGTCTGAGAATGCACTACATCCCTTCTCTTTCATTAGGCAGAGGAGGATTTGCAGTACGCAGGCTTACCGAAGTCACAAAGTCAATTAATTATAGTGAAAGGGGCCAGGAACAGCAGCAGGGAATTTTCAACAAGCTGCTCAGGAGGAAATAACCATGTTCAACATGACTATAATCCTTGCAATCCTAGCTGTTGGATTTCTCATTACAACACTTGCAAGCGTAGCTGTAAATATCCTTTTCGTATTTAAATTTCCATTTATACTGAAGAGTCTTTTTGCTCAAAGGTTAGTGTTTTTCTGTGGAATTGATGGTTCAATTCGTCCGGAACCTGCTCGTGTAGAAGGCTATGGAATGAGAACTGATTCAGGGACTTACAACTTTGAACGTGAAGATGTTGTGACATTCTATGGTATTCCTTCTATCCTTGTATACAGGCCAATAGCTCGTGCTATCAGACCAAACATAGCTCCGATTTTCCGTAAACTCAAGAAAGCAGGAATCAAAAATAAGCGTGCTTATGCTTCGATTCTTGACAGTAAAAGAATGACTCTGGAAGAGTTCAAGCAGACCTTTGAGGTGGTTGCAAGTGAATAATGATGTACAGCAACCAATCGCGGTAGTTGACGGTGATGAAACAATCCTCTACGGCTATGATGAAAAATTCATCCTGCCAACCAAGTTATATGACGAACTTAAACAAGGTGCTCCCGTTGCTCCTGAAGGAGAGGTAATCAGACCAATTTCAGTTATCGATTTCCTCACTACGGGTGATAATCCCGTAACCATGAAAGCAATGGTAGCTCGTGAAGTCGAGATCCAACGCCAGGACGATAAGACTCGTCAGAATCTAATTTTGTTCATTCTTGCTGGTGCTGGTATCGCTATTTTGTGTGCAGCTCTGGCTTACATAATGATAACTAAATCTGCAGATGTCGCAACAGTAGCTGTACAGAGTGCAGTATCTGGATCAGGGGTAGCGATAAAATGAGCACCCTTGTGTCTTTTGTTCTCGGTATGTGGGTTGGAATGTTCATCACCCTCGTTGCAATTGTGGCTATCTCGAAAAATCACCCTGTAGTAGTGAGAACGGCTGCACTACTCCAATTAATCATACACGGAAAGTGATAAAATGGCATCATGGAAACAAGACGGTTCAGGCAGCTGGCAGAAAACAAGTGACAGCAAAAAGAACTACACTATAGTTGATGGCAAGAAGGTAGAACAAACAGAGGTAGCTAAGACCCCATCTGCAACCTCATCAAACACCTGGAACAAAGACACAGTAACTCTTGAAGAAGCAAAACAGCAGACCACTGACGTACAGAAAGGCATAATAAATGTAGACACAGGTGCTACAAGCACCGAGCTTTCAGATCCAACGGAAACCATATCACTTGAACAAGCAAAGCAGCAAACCCAAACAGAGGTTAGGCCTGCAACTGATATGAGTGCAAATAAGACGACTGAATATGTAAACGATGCAGGGGATGTTGTAGCTACTAAGGTGGAAAACACCTCTTATGTTCCAATAAAGGCCGGTTCAGGTGTCCGTCAGAGTGCAGAAACTGTTACTACAGTCAAGAAATCGGGTGATGTTGCAGTTATTGGATATGTAGATAATGGTACACCTTACGTACCTGAACAAGTACCAAGTGCAGACAATTATGTTGCTCCATACACACCTTCACCAATAAAACCAGAGTATCTGAAGCAAAATGAAACCGTAGTAAATGATCCCGTTGGTGATTATACCAACAGTGCCAGTTCTATTGTCTCGAAAGTATCTGGGTGGAAGGGTTCACTTGAAGATAAATTCAATAATAGTTGGCTTGGTAAAACTGATCAAAAGATCCTTAACTCCCTTGGAATTGATAGCACACCAACCGACTTTGCCGAAAAATCAGTGGGTAATTCAATGATTGTTTTAAACCCTGCACTTGGCAGCAATGTTCAGAAAGGTGCAGCAGCAAGCACAGTTGTATTGGGTTCTGCTGCTATTAATGGTGCTATAGCAGGTGCAACCAATGGTGCTGCTGGTAGTATGGCAAATGCAGTAGACACTAAAGAATATGGTATTACTGGATATTGGAAAGAATCAGCAATAGCAGCAGCAGAAACTGTAAGGGTAACAGGTGAAGGAATAGTTGACAAAGGTGTTGAAGTAGCCAGTGATTTTATAGAAAATAATGCACCATACAACCCACAACTCAACGTCATCAATACTGGAATGAAAGCTTATGATGCAGGAATCGACCTCATCGATAAGAACAAAGAAACAATCGATAAGTCACTTGACCTGCTCAAAACTACTACTAAATACAGCAACCCTACAGTTTATCAGGGTGCAACTATCGTGCAGACCGTGGGACTTCCTGAGAGGCACGCAGAAGAGCTAGGTGCCTCTTTTGTGAAGGGTGCAGTGGTTGACACTACTGCAATGGCGGTTGCAATTGTGCCAGCAATCCCATTCTATGCAGAGTCAGCTGTGAAAGATCCTACAGGCAGAGCAATAGACACAGCTTCAGGTGTTGGTGCGGTTGTTGGTTCAAGTTTGTATCAAGCTAAAGAAGATCCTGCTCGTCTTGCAGGTATGGTGGTAGGCACAGGTGTAGCAGAAGTACTTGGCAAGACTGCTGGTATCAAACTATATGACAGAGCGCGCACATTCGGCAAGACCGAGATCCCAATAGAGAACCTTGTCACACCTGATACACTAAAAGGAGATGGGATCTACAGAGTTCCTGAAGGAACAACAACACCCCAAGTTATGGAGATGTTCAAAAATACTGAAGCTAAGTACCCAGGTGGTGAACTTCCAAAGGGTGCTGCAGGTTCTGAGAATCGGTGGGCTTTCCACGGTTCATCCAGACCATTCAATAAAGTAGTTGAAGTCAGAGCACAAACCACAAGGCCAGGTGATGATTTTGGTCTCTTCGTATCTCCTGAGAATGCAAACATCTATTTCACAAGAGCCGAATCGAAATTTGAATTATTTGGTAAAGCCAGTGATTCAAATGCGGGTATGAGGCCTACCCTCAATTTCGTGCAATTAAACGAAGTCAAAAGGCTCCCAGAAGCTGTAAGGTATGATGTGGGGGAAGCTCGTGTATTTGAAGTCCCAGAGAGCATGAAAGGCGGTGCAACCCGTACCTTTGGTAAGGATCTTCGGGGTCATGATGTACGTAATATTGATCCACGCAAGTACAACTTTGAAGAGAAATATGGTTACGGTAAGCCATCTGATATGTCTAAATTTGACAAAAAGCAGAAACAAGCATGGGCTAAGCAGCCTGAAGAGATTGGGTGGGAGTCACAACCTACTACTTACAGAGGTGAAACAGCTACCCCATCTGAAGTATATGCAACTGCAAAGATGGAAAGAGGCTTTGCAAGGGGTGCAAGTGTTGAGCCTGAAGCTACAGTAATTCCCGGTACAAAACTCATTAAGAATAAGGCACTGTCCAAGTATTATACCAACTACAAAGGTAGACGTGTCCCAATTGATGTGATGGAATTAAAACCCGAAGGTAGCAAGATCGTCACAGAAGGTTCAGGAAGAAAACTTGTGGATATGCCTGGGAACAGTAACAAAATGAAGGTGAATGAACTAAATGACGCTCAATTCACCAAAGAGTACAAACCTGTGAGGAGAGGACTCATTACTGAGCGCACTATTAAGGATGCTTCTATAGGAAACCTCTACAGTAAGCGTAAGTCGGGTGTCATGGGAATAGGATATGCTATTTCTCAGGAAAATTACAAACCTGGTCCATCTGGATACATGCCGAAGTCTGACAAGTACACACCGAAAACTGATAACTACATACCAAAGACTGATAATTACATTCCGAAAACTTCAGGCTACAGCCCAAAGACTGATAATTACATTCCGAAAACTGATAATTACCTACCAAAGACTGATCAGTACATTCCTAAGGCTTCGAACTACAGCCCAAAGACCAATAGATACACTCCTAAAGAATCTGAGACGCTCCCTATCCTGGCAATCGATATGCCTAACCGAAAAACCCGGAAGGGAAAGGATAGTCGCTTCAAGTCTAAGTATGATCGTCTGTACAATCAGTACGGTGATATCAGCAAATGGAGGGGGTTCTAATGGGAGCAATTCAGAACGCCCTTATAGCCCTGGGTTCGATATTCGGTATGGGTCTTGCATACCTTGCACTACAGCCCTTTTTTGATTATAGTCTTGAGTTCATGCGTGCTATGGGAGGATATGCAGGCGAAATAGCAGGACTAATAGACACTGTACTCACAATCTTTCCTTATGGGTTCACGGCTGTAATTCTGATCTGGTTCTTCATCATGAGCACAAAAGAAGAAGATAACAGCCAGTGGAGGTAACATGAGATCCTTTGTGAGCTCAATTATAGTGATGCTACTACTGGTAGGACTTTGTACACTTCCCATTGTAGAGGCTGCAACCAACTCCTACACCAAAACCCTGACAACCACCACTGAACTTTCAAACGGTGCATACTATACAGGTTATACTATCTCAGGCGACCATATGTTAGGTTCGCTAACAGGCGAATACATATCACCTGCCTTCACAGCCGTCAATCTAACAAGTGCCGATGTCAACTACTCAGATGATGATGATGGCTATAATCAATTTGACTACGGCTGGCTCTACTCTAACACACTGTGGATGAACTCCACAGACGGAAGACATGTAACAGGCGGTCACGCCTATTATAACATCAGATACCCTTTCAGCAACGTTGTCAGCAGCACCACTATACCTGATGCTGTAATTACCGATTCTTCAGGTTCTCACCAAGATGCAACAAAAGGCAGTGGTGCAACAGTCACCTCACTTCTCGGTCATGTCCAACAGAACTACATTGATTTTGATGGAACAGCTAACGGCTACACTCGTACAAACTACGCATACGACTATGACGCTGGATGGTGGGCTATCACAGCCATGATAAAACCCGATGGAACTTCAGGTTCTCCTATAGGTATCAGTGACGCTGGAAGCAATGCTGTAATCGAACTCCAATATGTTGACTCAACTGCTGATTACTGGCAACTGCTTGTAAGAGACCAGAATGACAATGCAGTATCATCATACAATACCTCAGTCACGATAACCCCTAACGCATGGCACTATGTCGTTATGTATGCAGATGCTACCTACGTATATGTCTACATGGATGGTCAGTATGTCACGAAAATCGACATGACTTACAACTCATCATCTCAACTCAATATGGACTACATCCAGTTAGGCGGTATCTACTACGGTGGAAGCAACATCGCTTCATGGCCTGGAAACATGGATGAGTTCAGGTTCATGGCAGGTGGGTTACCTACAACTGAAAGAAGCTCTACAGGAGTTATAGGAACCTATTCTTGGGCTTGTGTCAACGGAAACGTACCCACCAAAGCTGCAACCTACAAGCTGTCAGGCGCAGGTGACGCCAACCTCTTTACAGTCATTACAGGGTATGGTGTGGGCGGCTACTATATCAATGACCTGTCTATGACATGGACTAACACTAAACCAAACATAGTATCCATGTTTCCCGTAGATGATTATACTTACGACACCGATCCAACAGTTACTCTTGCTGTAAATGTCACTGATGCCGATATCACCTATGAGGACTACTTTGCTGCATTTTTCTACGTAGATGGCGAGTATGTCGGTTCAGCAGGTCGCACTACCAATGGTGAAATTCAGTATAATATCGGTACTTTCACAGGTGGTTATCATACCTGGGCTGCTAACGTACAAGACACGTGGTCAGGTGTAACATCAACAGGCACTGAAGGCTTCTATGTTCTCTCAACCCTATACATCAGGGATGAACAGGACTTCACCAATACAATTGATGATGCAACTGTCACCCTGAACTTCTACACTAACAACACATCGACTACAAAAACATCATCTGACGGTACAATAGAACTGACAGGCCTTCCAGTTCAGGACATCCTAGTTACAGCTTCAGCTGATGGTTATTATGACCGGAAAACAATTATAACTAGCCTGTACGATACTCAAAACATCTACCTAATAGATGAAAATGCATCTGTTATCTATAACACATTCAAGCTGAACACTCAATCAATCAGTTACCCCGTAACAGATTACTGGATTGATATTCAGAAACCTATGAATGGTACAGTTGACACTGTATTCTCAAGCTACTTCGGATTTGATGGATCTTGCGGTACATACCTAATTCAGTCAGATGTCTATAAGCTCGTCATTCATGCACCCGATGGCTCAGAGTTTGCTTATGGTTGGCTCTACCCTGATCCAGACGGTACAATGGACATAACCATTAGTAGTGCTGACGGTACCGACATGGTCACAGATTGGCTCACTACAACCCTTACAGTCGATGAGGAAGCCAACACAATAACCTACTACTACTCATCAGACAAGGACATTGAGCTTGCAACCTTTAGTATATCTGAAGACGATGAGGTTCTGCAGTCCTATAATGTGACCTCTGACAGCTATACCTTCGTATATAATTCTGATGCTTCCAGGCACGTATACAGTCTTGATGTCACCATCACCACCACTGATGGAGAAGAGTATGAATTTACGAGACCACTTACACTGAACGAGGACACGATTAATCCATTTCCTACATCTTACCCTGATTGGTTCAAACAGGCTATCGTTTCTATAGTTGCAGTCCTCTTCATACTCGGATTCAGCAGCTTCAGGGCTGATGTTGGGTGTTTGGGTGCGGCCGGGATCTTTGGAGCTGCCTATCTTTTTGACTGGTTCCCCTTGAGTCTGACAGCACTCTTCGGTATCATACTAATAGCAATGGCAGCAGCAATCAAGTTCAAACGCAGACAGGACAGGATGTATTAAAATGAACACACTACTAAAAGACTACTTGATATTCATCATCATGTTCAACTTTGCACTTTCATTTGTGGCAGCTACTGGAGTATTTCCGATCAAAATGGAAGTTGCAGGACTGAATGTATATGAGGACATTGAAACTAGGATCGGCAACCTACAAAGCAAGTTCACAAGTGCCTCAAACACATTTGAGTATATGGTGGTAGTGGGTTCACTCATCATCAATGCTTTTGCTCTCATATTCGATTTCATAGTAGTGACTGTTGGAGGACTGCCAATAGTGCTACTCGCTGCAGGAGTACCTGCTGTTTTTGTCGGAATAATAGTTTCTCCTGTATTGATTCTCATATTCTTTGAATTGGTGGATAATATGTCGAGGTCAGGATAATATGAAAAACATTATACTACTCTTACTGATACTGCTACTGGTCCCTTGTGTATCAGCCACTACTATAACAGATGGGTTCAATGGATCAGTAACTGTTACGGATGCCTCAGTTAGTTATAATGAAACTGTCTCACTTGTTGAAGCATCGCCTGACTGGATTGAAATAACAATATCAGGTGATTACCCTGAATACGCAGCAGGCGTTCCATATCTGAACCTGAAAGCTTACTATGAGCTTAATGGTGATGCAGAGGACTCGACAACTGTTCACGATGCAACTCACACAGGCACTACAGTAGGAACCTATGACGGAATTGACGACTTTACTTCTATTCCTGCTCATAGTGATTTCAACTTCAGTTCTGACTTTACCATCTCTGCACAGGTAGATGTTGACAACTTCGAGCAGAGTATGGCGGTCATCGATGGTGAATCCTATGCATTCCGCATCGGACAGGACAAAATACCATACTTCGAGATGATTGATGATGTCACTCCATCTATATCTTCCATAGGAACACCAAGAGGCACATCCTACTACGTGAACGCACTACATGCATACAACGGTAAGCTCTATGCAGGTTTGTACTCTGGCTACGTTTACTCTTGGGACGGTTCTTCCTGGACAAGCTGTGGGCAAGTATCAACTTCAACAACTGTAACGGCACTCGCAGTACACAACGGCTACCTCTATGCAGGATGCGGGTCAGGTTCAGAGCTTTCCAGAGTCTACCGCTATGATGGCGGCACTACTTGGACTTGGGTCATGACCGAGTACAACGGTGCTTACATCAGCAGTCTGTGTTCCTACAACGGCAAGCTCTATGCCGGAAATGATGTTGGTGAAGTCTATGAAATCATAGGAGTAGACAGCTACGAAAGACTTGGAACAACAGTAGGCACTACATCCAATGTCAGAGCAATGGTCGTCTACAAGGACAAGCTATACATTTCAGGTTCAGGCAATGGTGTAGTCTACAGATGGGATGGCGGCTCAACATTCACATCCATCGGTGACATAGGTGCTACCTACCACATCAACTCACTGGTAGTCATGAACGATGTAATGTATGCATCTCTTTCAGGTTCTACACTTTCAGGTTACGTCTACAAATGGGATGGAGTAGGTACAACCACATGGTCAAGCTGTGGAAGGCTCGGTACATCCACTGAACTAAGACAGCTATGTGTCTACAACGGTCAACTCTATGGCACATCATACACACTTGCAAACCTGTACAGGTACGATGGTGGCACTACATGGTCTGCCTATGCTCTCGGTAGCTCAACCAGAGGATATTCCCTCACTACATATGATGGAAAATTAATCATCGGTGGATACAACGGTGGATACGTCTACACTGTCGGTACTGGTGAAGCTATTTACGGCACTGCACTAACAGCCGACACAGACACCTATCTTACAGCCGTTAGAAGTGGCAGCACTGTCACATTCTACCAGAACACCGTTTCAAAAGGAACAGCTACAGCATCATTCGCACTCGACACCAACAGAGCAATCTGGATTGGTCGTAGTTCTGGTTCTACGCATTGTGGTCATGATGGGTACTTTGACGGTGAAGTCCACAACGTAGGATTTTGGTCTGATGATGTGGATGTTTCGGCAATCATCAACGGTGAAGTAGGAATGTTCATCAAGCCATCATGTGACACAGTATGGGTGGTCTATGAAGGCAGCACACAACTAATAAGCATAGGTACTATTCTTGATGGAGTAACCTTCAAGAATACTGACGGTGGACCTAACGGAGTAACCATTGTTGAAAGGTTCCTGTACGATGTCACAACATCAAATGAGATCAATGCTGATGGAAATTATGAGGTAGATGTTGCCTTAACAACAAGTGCAGCCACTTCTGATGGAAAGATAAGGATTGAAGTGCCAAGAGTATTCACATCAGCTACTGTGACAGGTGACAGCACTGAGATTACTTTCGGTGACGGATACCTCCTAATTGACACTGACTCAATGGCAGTAGGTGCTTATGATTTTCACATTGAAGCAACTTATGACATTGGTGCCAACAGCTACAGTCCTTCGAGCAGCAGCATCGCGATGATAGCAATGTCTGATGATAGTCAGATTTTCACAGTCACCACAAATGATGATGAGAGCCATGAATTTGTATGGTATGTCGATAATGTGGAAGTTGAGACCGATAGCGGCTTAATTGTATCTTACACTTATGCATCTGGTGCTTATGGATCTGACACCATCAAGGTAGTGATAGATGATTCAGTCGTGCATACTTGGACTGTTGTAAATGGATTAGATACCACAGCTACCACAAAATCCATTACTTCACTTCATGAAAACCTATCCCTTGAGTTCAAATCGATAAGTGATTACAAAGGCTTTGACAAGATATTCGCAGCCGACATCGATAATACATCGAGTATGTTAGATGCAGCATTCATGCCCATCAATAGTTATTGGGCTGATAATGAGCTGGGGCTTGGTGTTTGGTTCTATCCTGTCCTAATTATCCTCTTAGCCGGTGGTGTGTACATTAAGACCAAGCAGCTTGAGACAACATCGATTACTGTACTGATTCTGACTATGTTAGTGGCAGCACCTGCAACGGCTGGCACTATAACAGTACCTTCAGCGTTCCTCTGGATGATGTATCTGTTGGCAGCTTTCTCTGTCCTCGGTGTATTCGCAGGACTATTATTCAGGAGGGGGTGAAATGAAGGCAAAAAAGTACAACGGTAAGAAGAGTATGGAAACAGACATGCTATTCCCTGAAACTGCGTTCATCGTTTATGATGAGAACTACAACAAAATATTCAAAAAAGTGAATCTCGAAACCCTGAAATTAAAGTATAGGTGACCAAAAATGAGTATATTCAGTAATGTAAGTAAGAATTTCAGATCTAATGTTGACAAGACAATCGCAAGCAGAAAAGAAGAATCGGCAGCACGTAAGAAGCTTTCAGACCTCGAATTTGATAAAGAGGTATCAAGTGGTGCTGCAAGCTACAAAAAGAAAGGTCTCTCAGATGAGGATGCAAGGGTACTTGCCAAGTCAGATGTGAAGAAAAAGAGAACATCTGAAAAGTGGGGCAAAGTGACAGGTGCCCTGTCTGAAGTTGGCTCAAACATGGGTTCAAACTTCGGAAGCTCAGGCGGCTTTGGAAGTTCGGGTAATTTCAGTATGGGTGACGACATGGGGTGGGTAAACAATGTTGCAAACTCTACCCGGAAAAGTAGCACACGTACCCGGAAAACAACCACAAATAAGGCACCTGCAAAGAAGACTGCCACAAAGAAGACTGCAAAGAAAAGAACAGTGGTTAGAAGGCGAGAAAAACAGAGTGAACCTGATTTCAATACTTCCTTCTATTGAGTCTTGATCAAGGGAAAACAAGCAGCAATGAACCTAACGATATGTCTTTATTCCGTAATTAGTCTGATCTTGCTATATGCATGTTATCTAGACATCCGGGACAGACGAGTCTCTAATATGGTATGGGTGATGCTGGCTTGTGTCACTCTCCCTTTCTGGAATTTCGAAACTACATTTCTTGTTGTTATAATTTCATTAGTGTTGTACATCACGGGAACAATTGGAGCTGCAGATGCTAAATGTTTTATGGTGCTGTCTTTGTCGGTAAATGCACTTGTAATAATGTTAGTATCCTTTTTGTTGTTCCCTTTGTTCATTCCAGCTCGTAAATGGGGCGGTCATGATACGTACCCATTTTTACTACCGTTGACTACTGGAGCCATCCTTTGTTTCAGTTTGGTCATAGCGTAAGGAGGTGAAATGTATGCCAGCAAAAAAGAGAGGCTGTGGAAGAAAAAAGAGAAAATAAATTGATTATGAACAAGCAGGATCTGGTATAGCTCTCTCGTTTGAAAGATCCTGCTCACAATAACTTCGGAATGCACCTGGAGTATTCTTTTTTAATTTGTTCTGTCAACTCATCCGGCTCTAAATATGAGCCTGTCCATGCTTTCCCTCTCAGGCTATCTCCTCTTAGTATCATGATGCTTGTTTCATCCATGCCTTTTGCAAACAAGTGATGTGTAAACCATTTCCTGAAGCAGTGGCATGTGAGGCGTTTCTCAAGAGGTCCATTTGGTTCATGGAGGCCAAGGGGTTCAGCATAATATGCTATAACTTCGTTTGTGTAATCCTTGTGGATCTTGCCTCCTCCAAATGTAGTTACCCAGAACCATTGACTAGTTTCATGTTTTGCTCTCCATCTCTTATATTCCATAAGGATCTCATGTAGTTCATCATCTATCGGGAGGACGCGGTTATTACGCTTAGCTTTTTGAGGGTAGATTATTTCATCTCGCCGTAAGTCTATGTTTTCATCCTTGAGACATAGGTACTCATCACGTCTTACACCATGTTTTGCCAGGGTAAGAAGCATGGCTTGCTCACGGATAGGTTCAATGGAACCTATGAGTTGTTTCATAGATTTGACACTTAAGAGCTGTCGCTTGTCGTTTTTTGTTGGTTTATCAAGATATCTTCTCCTGAATGGGAGAATGGGATTTGTCTCTGCCATTTCTTCGTATATCAGGAAATCATAGAAGGTGCTAAGTGTTGAAAAACATGTCTTGAGAGTGGCTATCTTTAATTCTCTCTTCTGCAAGTGGCTCAAAAAGCCTCTCAGATCGTGCTTATTTACAAGTCCAGGATCTGGGAATAGATTCAAGAACTCTTTTACAATTCCTCTATAACTCTCAAGCGTGTGTTTAGTTCTACCTCTTGTTTGACAATCGAAGATAAAAGCTTCTATTAATTCCGTTTTTTCCATCTGTTCCACCGAAGAAGTATAATAAAGAACAGTATTAATATACTTTTCGATGTATTTGAATGCTGAATAAGCTAAAATAAGGAGACCAGTTAAAAGCTAGATCAATATAGATAATATAAATCGATATGCGCTAATTAAACTTATATAATACTGTCTTTTATATTTGCAAATTCAGAAAAACAATATCTGTAGCCTGAAAATAAGGGGTTAAAATGCTGTAAGATACTTAAAAAATCGATATCAGGAAAGGGTGAGTAATGCTCCGGTCGGGATAATCGCACATCCAGCTTCTGAACTGCATTGTGAGAAGTAAGGAGTCTGTAACCTAAAAAATAATCAATCAGTATTCAATGCTTTAAAGAAAGATAATTATGACCTTAAATATATATGCACTCCCATTGATTGTTTCTTGGCTTTTTTTGACTATAATTGCATTATACACAAGTAAACTCAAAAAGTCTCCAGGAGCCTCCTATTTTTCCTTACTACTACTTTGTACTGGTGCTTATTCACTTTTCTATGCATTTGAACTCTCTTCAACAACACAAGAAAATGCCTTTATGTTCCGTGAACTTGAACTCATAAGTGCAGCATGGATCCCTGCTTTTTTTCTTCTTTTTTCCATCAGTTATACTGGAAGGAAAAAACAGCTATCTATATATGAAATTGCTTCTGTTCTAATTATCCCCCTGATTACAGTGATATTCATTTTTACAAACAATTTATACCATTTGTATTATTCCGAAATGAAAATGGACACTATAGGCATTGTTCCAATCCTTTTTATTAAATACCAACCATGGCATTGGGTACAGCAGCTATATTCAGTGATATGTATTTTTCTAAGCATAGCTATTCTTATAAACATGTGGCTTGGAGCTTCTCCAGCTTTCCGCAAACAGATTACTATCGTGATCGTTGGTTTTATGGTTCCATTTTTTACGCTGGTAGCGTCTCTATCAAGAATAGTGTCACCAGCACTGGAACCTTTTCCCTTTTCTTTGATATTCAGCAGCCTCTTGGTCTTTATTGGGTTGACACGTTACGGATTGTTAGATGTGTCCCCTCTGGCCAGGAGTTTACTTTTTGAAAATGTAATGGAAGGAGTTATTGTTTTTGATTCATTTTCGCGAATGGTAGATTATAACAAAAAGGCTACCAAGTTTCTGGGAATAAATACAAAGGATATCGGAAAACCAGCATATGAAGTGCTTAACCCATGGCCTGAATTATTAAGCAAAGGGAATGATCTAAAACAAAGGGAAAATATTGAAGCCAAAAGAAACGATGGAGAAAAAACTCTCTGGTTAAACATAGAATTTTTGCCACTGTACGATGAACATAATGAAAGAAAAGGACAAATGCTCTTACTAAGTGACATTACTGAACGTAAAAATAGTCAAGAAGAACTTCTTAATACAAACAGACAGCTGGAAGCAGCCATTACACATGCTAATAAAATGACTGCTGAAGCGGAGAAGGCAAACAAGGCCAAGAGCGAATTCCTTGCCAGCATGAGCCATGAACTGCGCACACCCCTTAATGGAGTGATCGGTTTTTCTGATCTGCTCATGCAAACAGACCTTACGGATTCTCAATATCAATATGTAAAAGCAGTAAATACTTCAGCTAACTCATTGCTTGACCTTATCAACGATGTGCTTGAGTTTTCAAAGATAGAGGCTGGAAAATTAGAACTTTATCCTGAAAAGACAAATCTGATAGAATTAAGCGAACAAGTTATAGATCTGGTAAAATACAAGGCTCATGAAAAGAAGCTGGAATTACTGTTGAACATATCATCTGATTTTTCGTATAATATATTCGCAGATAAGTTAAGATTGCGGCAAGTGATGGTCAATCTCCTTGGAAACGCAATCAAGTTCACAGAAAATGGAGAAGTGGAGTTAAAGATCGAAGCATCCAATAGCTTGGACAAAACAAATGAAATAGAACTCACCTTCTCTGTATGTGATAGCGGGATTGGTATCTCTAAAGAGAATCATACAAAGATATTAGAATCGTTTTCACAGGCAGACGG
>MVQW01000246.1 GCA_002067265.1 Methanomethylovorans sp. PtaU1.Bin073
TTCATAAATACTAAATAGAAGCCAGCCAAATAAAATAAGGGGAGTAGTTCAAATTGGTTTTGTCCATAATCATACTTGTGCTTTGTCTGGCAGGGTTTGCAGCTATCCACAGCCTCATGGCAAGTCTGCGCTTCAAGCGCTTAGCCATGCGGATCTTTGGACAAAGAGTAGAAAAACTGTATATGCCTATATTCAGCTTCGTTGCAGTCTTAACGATAGCACCGTTAGCCTACCTTTTTTACAAAAACCCGGGAGAAATCATTTACATAGTGCCTTCTCCCTGGCGCTGGGTGATGGTGGGCGGACAGTTGATTGCCGGCATCATTACTCTCAGGGCTTTTACAGATGCACCTCAAAGATTCAAAATACGGGCACAGCTCTCTGCTCCAAATACCCCTGAAGCAGGCTCTCTTAATATCCGCGGCATTTACCGATGGGTAAGAGATCCATTCACATTCTCGACCCTGATTATAATGGTGCTCACTCCCTTTATGACCACAAACCTGCTTGCCATATACATTGTGACCGTCGCATACCTATATCTGGGATCTCTGCACTGGGAAACAAGACTAGTGGCACAATTCGGCGACGAATATAGAGAGTATCAGAAACATGTGCATCGGATAATTCCTAAGCTGAGAGGGTATCAATAGAAAATATACAGGAAAAATTCCATTATGACTTTGCAGTTTTGTTTATTATCTCATCGCTAATTATAATACCATCTTCGAGTGTGATCACTCTGCTAACATAGTCAACATGCCACGATTCATGCGTTACCATCACGATCGTCTGGCCGTATTTTTCATTCAGTTCTTTGAATACATCCAGTACTTGTTTTGAATTGTTGGTGTCCAGGTTGGCACACGGCTCATCAGCAAACATAATATCAGGTTTTTTTGCTATCGCCCTTGCGATTGCAACTCTTTGCTTTTCACCACCCGATAACTCACCAGGGACTCGGTCATATTTTCCTTGAAGGCCAACCTTATCTAATGCTTCAAGAGCAATCGCATATGAATCCTTCTTTGATTTTCCTTCCATCATGGAAAGCACATATACATTCTCTGCAGCACTCATCTCATTGATCAGTGCATAATCCTGAAAGACATAACCGACCTGAGTTAGCCGGTAATAACTTCTTTCGGCCTCAGGGAGACTTGAAACCTCTAACCCCCAAATGGTATATTCGCCATCTGTTGCATCGTCCAATAATGCCAGTATCCTCAGCAGGGTAGTTTTCCCACTACCCGATGCACCCATAATGGCTACAAACTCACCTTTGATAATTTCAAAAGAAACGCCATTGAGAGCCTTAACAGTAGTATCTCCGGTTCCATAGTATCTTTTTAGATTTTTAACCAGGATAATTTTATCGTCCCCATATGGCTTTGAGTATACTTTCTCTGGATACACTCCAGGCAGGCAGAATCCCGGCTATAACTGATAGTGTAAGCATGGTAACTATGCTTTGGATGAGCAGCATAGGATCAATAGTGGGACTTATGTGCATGGTTTCATAGAATGTTACCGGATTTGCCTGGAAGTAGAGCATAAGTGTAAAATATAGTATCAATCCTGAAAAAATACCAAGAGAAACGTAGAAAGTGCTGAGGAATGCATAGGATAACACAATGGATCTTGGAGTAATTCCTACTGCTTTTAAAATTCCGATCTCTTTTTTCCTATTGAGTATATTGATATAGATAATGATAAGTATCAAAGCTGCACCGACTATCAAACTCACAAACTTTGACATAATGTTTATAGCACCAATGCTTTGCATTGCTTGTTTTATAAGAGCCTCTGATTTATCAGCCCATGTGAAGACCTGCTCATTTACTCCGGCATCTCTGATCTTATCCTGTATTTGTTCTTCACTCCCTTGCTTGTCAACCCTTACAACCACACTAGTAGCTTTACCCTCGTCTAAACCGTATACATCTTCAATTTCCTTGTAATTAATCAAAGCATTAAGGTCAACAAGTTCAAAAGTGCCTTCCATGATCCCTTTTACCTTATAGGTCCTCTTTACACCATTGCTATATGTAACATCAACAAGTGCTCCAGGTCTTACTTCACCCAGATTATCATATATCTCTGATCCAAAACCTGTACCTGCGATCATAGCACCAATAATGATCTCATCCCGGGATAGATCTCCCAGAAAATCTCCTTCAGTGATAATATATGGATATTTTGAAATTTCATACTCTTCTGTAGGAAGCAAACCTGTTATAGTCACTCCTACAACATTCTGTTTATACTCAATAGATGCTCCGGCATCAAGTCTTTTTGTTGCAGCTCTCACGCCTTCTACAGCTCTGACTTTTGCCAATACGCTATCAGCATTGTTGATGTAAGTATTATGGCCCGTTGGTTCAATAACAATGTCCCCATAAGCATAATCTTGCATCATACCAGTAAATAGAACAGTCATTCCTCCTAGCATAGAGGGGAGGAATACTAAGTTTAAGAAAATGAGTGACAGGACAAAGACTATGAATATCAGTGTTTTCTTGTTCCCTCTTCTTACACTACAGTATGCAATAAGAGCCCCCACCCGAATATCATTAATCATAATAGAGACCTCTCATTGTTTTTCGTTTTTATCAGAGTTGCCTCTGCCTTCCATTAACTGTTTAATGATCTTGTCTTTTGATTTTTTTGTCCTATAATTAATATAGATTAATCCTCCAATAATCGCTAAGATCAGCAATACAATTGCAGCAGTTCCCGCTCCACTTTCACTTTTCAGGACAATGATATTGATATTCGTTTGAATTTGTTCTTCCCCAAAATCATCGCTATATGTTATGGTTACAGGAATATCATATTCTCCAGACTGATTAGCTATGAAAGTGATTACAGCAGGTCCATCTTCATTTGAATCAAGAGTTCCAATAAAGGACTCTTTTAGTCCTTTGAATGGATGATCAGCATAAACTCTGACTGAATTTATTGTCCTTTCACCTGAGTTTTCAATCCTCATAGTTAATTCTACAGTCTCGCCCACTTGAGGAAGAACAGGATTAACCTTTACAGATGCAAGATTTAAACTTCCCTTTTTGTCAAGAACATTAATCGCAATGCTATAGTTATCCCTCTGGATACCATAATCATCTTCATAGTTTATGATAACAGGAATCTCAAATGTTCCTGATCTGTTTGCCTTGAATTTGAACAATGCAGTCTGACTGCCATTTAGACCAAGAGTTCCAATTGTAGTATTTTTTATACCTTTAAACTCATGATTCAAGCTAACCCCAACGGATTTAGCTATTGCTTTACCAAAGTTCTCTATACCCAAACTTAAATCGACTGAATCTCCTTCATAGATATATTCAGGATTTGTTTTGACAAAAGATATCCTTGGTTCCGCATGCTCACCAATTACTGTTACCTCAACATCGTAATATGATACCCATTTTGCATCATTTCCGTAGGTCAATTTCATTTTTATAATATGAGGACCGGGTTTAGCATCAGGAGTTGTTCTCATATGGTATACTAACTGCCTTTCACTGCTGCTATAAACAAATTTAGGAATAGGAGTGACCAGATTTTCTGTTATTACAATATCCGGAGGGTAGCTGATTATTTCAAAAGTGATATTGTCAGGAACTGTATTACCGCAGCTCTCAATACTTATTCCCACAGTAAATTCTTCATCAATACCTACAGAACTGGGATTAATGTCGTCTACCACTGCTCTTAAACATTGATTACCTGAATCGGCTTCAGCAGCAGGGATTCCTAGCAAGATAACCACAATCACTAATGCAAAAAGATAAATTGTTTTTGTATTCTTGTTCATTCTGAGTCACCTTGCTTTGACAATTTTCTGCGTATCCGACGATATTGCAAATATTGAACCTTATGCAACCACTCTTAAGTATATATAATCCCAATTAGAAAAATTGGCTTACATATTTTTCAGCTTTTATGGTATTTTTAACTTGTTATCTTAGATGCCCGGAATCAGAAAAGAATACATTCCAACGAATGTTTCTTAAAAATAAAGGTTCTAAAGATAATCCGAGCAAATAAGAATATTATCCATTCCAATTTCAAGCGCAGATCATCATATCTTGATGAAAGTATGGAAGCATTACATGTCTCCTACATTCTTGAAAAAGAATGAATAGGACCAGTTTATATAGTCCTGCCTCTTGACCTATTTTACGGATAATTTATTGAACCCGATGCTGGGATTCCATCCCATGGGAGTGTATAAGAAACATCGTTCACAGTGAAAGTGAAAGTTGCAGTATTGCCCTTGAGCACCTCTACTTCATCCGAATAGAAAGTTACCTTCCCACTAGCGTCTGTGGCACCTGAATCTAAATCTGCCGTTGCACTGCTCCACTCACCTGAAACTGTTGCTCCTTGAACATTGACCCCGTTGTCATCAACTATGGTCACAATAACTTTTGCAGTTACCAGCTTATTCTTTCCAGCTGGCTTTGTGCTATAGGTTACTTCCACATTATCGACAGATACCTGCTCGGCTGGCTCAGGAGATGAGTAATAAGTAAGAGCTTTATACGCATCTACTATACCCCATCCATATCCAGAATCCCAGCCAGTAGCTCCCACATCCTTTGCAGTTGACTGCATTGCTTGTCTTACATTTTCCGGCCCTGCTACACCACTTGCTACCAGCAAAGCTGCTACACCAGAGACATGTGGCGTTGCCATTGATGTTCCCTGATATAAATAATAATCAAAAGTTCCAGGGCTATAGGCTAATGTATTCTGGAGTATACCATCCGGTTTATAATCATTATTCTGGTCCACACTCATGTCTCCTCCTGGTGCCATTATGTCAAGGGCACTTCCGTAGTTGGAGTAATAGGGGCGGGTTCCATCGTACCTAGTGGCACCAACAGCTATGCATTTCTCATAAGCTGCCGGATAGCAGACAGTTGAAGTACCATCATTACCTGCGGCTGCTACTATGACAATACCTTGAGAGTATGCATAATCAAGTGCGGATAAAAGGGGACGCAGTTTCTTTGCGGTTACAGAAGTAGGAAATCCAAGGCTCATGCTAATCACATCAGCTTTATATTGGCTATTTTTACCACTGGCATAATATATACCGTCTACAAGCTGACTCAGGGTCCCACTTCCACTTGCATCTAATACCTTCACAGGCATTATAGTACAACCATAAGCTACACCTGCAACGCCCTCTAGATTATTTGTACTCTGAGCTATGGTACCAGCCACATGAGTTCCATGACCTTCATCATCTGTGGGATCATTGTCATAATTTACGAAATCATAGCCTTGAACAAAATTAGTCTGTGAAAGATCTGGAGCATTAGATGCAACTCCGGTATCAATAACAGCAACAATCACACCCGTTCCAGTGGAAATATCCCACGCATCTGTGACGTTTATACCGTTTGGAGTTTTGAAGTTCCATTGATATACATAAAGTGGATCATTAGGCAACATAGTCGCATACATGACATAATTCGGTACTGCATACTCAACATTTGGATTCTTGCTATAGATCTCGACCATCTCTTCTACCGTCTTGCTCTTTGGAACTTTCAGCGTCTTGAAGCCCGCATAGGGGCTTGTATACAAAACAGAAGCCTCACATTTGGAGTTTATATTGTCCAGTTCTTTATCTGAAAGTCCAGGCTTGAACTTAACAAGAATTTCATTTGGAACATATTTATCATTTTTCTGAATACCTGCATTTTTCTCTAATACATCACCAGAATTTGCACCTTCTTGTGGTGTTGCAGATATCGGTACTATCAGCATTAATATTGAATAGATAGTTAACAACACAAGTATCTTATTTTTTAGATTTAAGTTCATTTCTACA
>MVQW01000247.1 GCA_002067265.1 Methanomethylovorans sp. PtaU1.Bin073
TGAGACAAAGATATTTTCCCCATATGTCCCACTTAACACCATATCATCACATTCGATTATATTTAAATAATTCGGAGACTCTATGGTAGCACAAACTATCTTTTAAAATGTGATATAAAGAATATTTCTGGTATTTCTATCCCCGGAACTGTTCTTAGCTTGGAAGAGGCTATCTTCCTAAGGCATCTCTTCTAAGGTATCCTGTCACAGGATAAACGTTACTATTGCCAGTATTATAAAGATGATCACAAGCCACTTTGCGATCTCCATTGACATGCCGGCAACTCCGCGTGCTCCCAATACATAGGAAACAAAAGCTAGTATCAGAAACAGAACAGCTAATCCAATCAAACTCATATTTCACCACTCCTCCAAAATAATTTTCCATTCTCAACTATTTAAGCCAGAGTATTTGTAAGTTGGTATCTAGAGAGCCTCAATAATGCATCTTATGAATACGCGGAGGCAGTAAGGGAAAATAAGTTCATATACACTGGTTTGAGGCATTTTACCAATGTATATGGTCTTGGATTGGTCCTCAAAGAGGACTCTACCAGACATTATGTATTTTTAACTACGATCATGGTCATGCTATCCCTTTGATCTCTACTCCTATAGATAATTTACAACATTACATTTCTCAGTGCGTCTTGATGTACTCTATCATCTTTGGTGTCAGCAGCGGCGCGATCTGCGGAAGCATGTTTGGCATCAGGTTTGCCATTGCAGCAGGCATGAGATCAGGCATCTGCTCCAGCATGTAATCTGGCATTGGCACTCTCTTTTCCACTGCCTTGAGCATCTTTGGCATGACCTTTGGCATCAGTGATGGCATGAGCAAAGGCATCATCTTCGGCATCATGGGCTTCATAAGAGCATCCATGCCCGGTACATACTTTACCGTTTTCATCATTGCCTGCATGTATGAAGGCATAGCACCGATCATGTCAGGCAGCAGTTCCACCATCATTTCGGTCATGTTCTCCGGGACCATGAGGTCTATCATCTTGTCAAAGGTAGCCCATGCAACGAGAGCATCATTAGTTGTGTCCGGAATATCATATCCCAGGCTACGGGCTGCCAGTGCGCCAAGGTCCTGTATCTGCAGGTTCATATTGTTATCCCTTGCAGTAATCCTGAACTGCACCATGCAGCATGGGCAAAGGGCTGCCATTATATCTGCTTTTTGATCAAGAGCTTCCTGAAGACGCACATTACCTATCTTGCCTGCTACCTTTGGCTCATCTATGAGCGTTACCACGGAACCACAGCATAGAGCTTCCTCTCTATTATGTTCCATTTCCCTGAATTGCACGCCTGGTATTGCTTTAAGCAATTCACGAGGTGGCTCGTAGACACCCGCACCAGCCCTGCCGATATGGCATGAGTCGTGCCATGCGACAACCTTGTTCAGTGGCACCTTGAACTTTGGTTTCAGCACATCCAGCTTATCTACCAGCACTTCAGAATAATGCTTGGCTTCGATGTTGAAATCCATTCCCAATTTCTTAGCCCACTGTGGATATAGAGTCCTCCACATCAAGAGACATGCTGGACATGAAGTGACAACTGTCTTAACTCCTTTTTTCTGCATGTTTGCAGTGTTCATCTTCATGATCTTCTCGAAGATATCCCACTTTCCTGCAACAAGCATGGGTATACCGCAGCATGCTTCCTTGTCACCAAGGTAAGTGAATTCTATCCCAGCTTCATCAAGGAGACGTACAGCACCAACAGCTACATCCTTCTCAACAAAGGATGCAGTACAACCTGCAAAATAGGCAACTTCAGCTTTATCCTTTATCTTTGCACGTATATCATTGGGTAGCCAGCCATCCCTGTCCTTTCTGTAATTTGCCCAGATGTTCCTTTCTTTCTCAAGGCTCTGTGCCATTATCTCAAATGGAGGGATAGTCATCATTTTCTTCTTTTGGACGAAGTTCTCCCTAAGTGTCATCCAGGAACGTTCGATAGGAAGGTCAAGCTGACAGTAATGGTCACACATCTCACATGTGGTACAAGCCAGGAATGTATCCACTTGTTCCTGATCAAGTTCTGCTCTGCCGGCAATGTACTCTTTCAGGAAGAACCACTTTCCACGGGGTGATTGTGATTCCCATCCTCTGCCATAATATTGATCACATTCGCGCACACAGTAACCACATTGCGCACAGGTGTAAGCGTGAGATAACACTTCACCTGGTATGCCTTTCTGGTCATTGAACTCATGTGCACTGACTCCTGAAAGATTGCCTACAATGCGGGCAAGGGGTTCAAAGCTCTTTGCCATGGTAAGTCCGGTCTTCATCAGAGATTTTCCGGTTAACGTTTCAGGGTTCATTATATCCTTCGGATCAACCTGCTTTTTGAGTTCCTGGATCTTAACCAGTTTATCTCCGAATACCTTGTCGGCATTTTTCGCAAAGTACATTCCAGATGTGTATATTCGTCCCCCGTTCTCTTCTGCAATCTTCACTATACTAATGGCAAGTGGAAATGCCATATTGAACTTAAAAGAGCGTTCAGAATGGGGCATAAAACATAGCAGGACAGCCTGCTCGCCCTTAGCAACCATGCCTTCCACAAGCACAGGCAGAGCTATTTTCTTATTAATCTCATCAAAAACCTTTCCAATGCTGGACACAGGCACAATTACTTCTGCTGGGATAAATGATGGTCCAAGTCTTTTGACCTTCATGGATCTGAACCATTCTTCCGTCTCGTGCTTAGCTATCTCATCAGGCAATATCTCTCCGCCAGCTTCCTCGATGATGCCTTCAAGAGTACTTACATCCCTGGATTCAGGATATGCGAAATTACAAATGTAAGCTTTGGGAAGTACTGGTCTGTGTTCCTCCACAGGCTCTCCGTAATGTGTTTTTGGAGGTGCCCGGTTCTTCATTTGTGCCCATTGAGGATTAATAAATGATACTGACCAGAGGGGCACCTTACGCTCTCCTACAAGAGCAATGGCCTTTTGCATGCTTGTGGCATCCGGGAATTTTGCAGATATAGCTGCGGTCTTCTCAAACTCTCTTACCTTCAGAGTAACCTGGGTTATGATACCAATGGTACCCATGGTACCTACGATCTTTTGTAGCTCGTCTCCAGTGAAGTCTTTTATTTCTCCATTGGGGAGCACAACCCTGGCACTATCCATTGTGTCCTGTGACCATCCATACTCATAACTACCATATCCCAAACCGTTCTGCGCAAGCCAACCGCCAACGGTGGCAGACATTGCACTTGAAGGTACCGCCTGTACTGCAAGCCCTTCTTTCATCAGTTTGGATTCCAGTTTTTCCCAGACAATACCTGCTCCTACAGTAACTCTCATGTTATCTTTATCAATACTGATTATCTTGCGCATAGGAGTTACATCTGCAATGATACCGCCTTTTGTGGGTATGACTCCGCCATACCCGGATGATGCACCTGCCCGGGGCACAACAGCTATCTCATATTTCCGGGCAAATTCCATGAGTTTTACAGCCTGTTCTTCATTCCTTACTTTTACTATAGCTGCAGGCTCTGTTTTTCCTAAGAATGTCTTTACAACAGGGGGAAGTGATCCCACGTCATGCGTATAAAAGTGTCTTTCCTTCTTTTTGAAATTGGCCCCTTCTCCAAAAATGGATGCAAGCTCTTTCTTTTGCTGTTCGTTCAATTCATAGACTGCTTTTACCATACTTCTTACCCCATGTGATTTGATGAATAACTACAGTACTGATGTTGTGTGGCAGTAGTATTTAAATAAATGCGAGTACTGTCAAAAATTTAGTCTCAATGGAAGTACTGATTCATAATTAATATACGGAAATGATAAAAAGTATCACAGACAATTCTTAACTTGCAATAGGGGTGTAGCATGATACTTTCTGATCATAAGACCAAAATAGTGTGTACTATTGGCCCATCCTCTTCATCGGAAGAAATGATCCAGGGTTTGATACTTCGGGGAATGAATGTAGCTCGCCTTAATTTCTCCCATGGGGAGTTGTCTGGTCATAGGGAGATCATCTACAGAATAAGGAAAATATCCGACGAGATGGATAAGATCATTCCCATTCTTGTGGACCTCCCCGGTCCCAAAATAAGGATTGGTAAGCTTTCCAAAGAACCATTGAATCTCCAACAGGGAGAAATAGTGATCCTCACTTCATCTGCAGAATTCATGGGTGACTCTTTTATACCAGTGGATTTTCCACAACTTACAGAAAGTGTTTCTCCTGGCAGCCTGATCTACATAAATGATGGTTTTTTGCAATTGGAATGTCTTGAGGTTTCAGGAGAAAATGTGAAATGTAAAGTTATAGTGGGTGGCGAGCTTACATCTCATAAAGGAGTTAATTTGCCAGGTTCTGATGTGTTCCTTGAACCCGTTACTAAAAATGATTTGCATGTAATTGATTTTTCCCTGGATGAGGGGCTTGACTGTTTCAGCATATCCTTCATCGAATCCGCAGATGATATAAAAAAGATAAGAGAATATGCTGAGTCCAAGGAAAAAAAAGTATTTCTTGTTGCAAAGATCGAAAGGGAAAAAGCTGTTAAAAATATTGACAGCATCCTGCTGGAAGCAGATGCCATAATGATCGCAAGAGGTGATCTTGGTGTGGAGATTCCCATAGAAGATGTACCTATAGTACAGAAGAAGATCATTCATAAGGCCAATCTTCTTAGTATCCCCGTGATCACCGCTACCCAGATGCTGGAGTCCATGACCTCTAACATACGGCCTACCCGTGCTGAGGCAACAGATGTGGCCAATGCCATTATAGATGGTACAGATGCCGTTATGCTATCCGCAGAAACCGCTGTAGGAAAATACCCCCTTGCTACTGTTGAAATGATGGCTAAAATTGCCAAGAAAACTGAAAAATGGCGCGGTACTTCCAAGACAGGGATAGATCAGATGAAAAAAGCCATGTCAAAGATGCAATTGCAGATAGATGATATCATCTCCATGCAAATAAATGAAGCTCTGCAGCAATTGCCTATTAAGTATGTGCTTATTCCTACGGCATCCGGTGAAACCTGCAGGAGAGTTTCCCGTTTCAGACCAGATGTGTGGGTCATAGGGTTTAGCAGGTACCCCCATACATGCAACACTATGGCTTTCCAGTATGGAGTACATCCGATATTTGTAGAAGGGCAAGTCACTGATTGGGAACAAAAAGGCTTTGAAAAACTTCGGCAATGTGCTCTTTATATTCCTGGGGAATTGGTTATTATTACCCAGGGGCAAACTGCCGGGCATGGAATAAAGGGAGGAACAAACTTACTTAAATTCATCCGGCTGGAATAATCTCAGTGGATCATACAGCCACCGATACCTCCCTTTTCAAAGTATTGCTGATGATATTCCTCTGCTCTGTAGAAAGTTGATGCAGGTACTATTTCAGTAACAATGGGCTTTTTGAACTTGCCGGATCTTTGAGCATTTTCCTTAGAAGCAACTGCTTCAGATCTTTGTTGTTCATTATGGTAGAAGATAACTGATCTGTATTGAGTACCAATATCCGGTCCCTGGCGATTGAGTGTGGTCGGATCGTGAATGTTCCAGAACACTTCAAGCAATTGTGTATAACTTACTATAGAAGGATCAAAAAGAAGGTCAACTGCTTCAGCGTGTCCTGTCTTTCCAGTACATACGTCTTTATATGTCGGGTCTTCAAAATGTCCGCCCGTATATCCCACAGCTGTTGCTATTACTCCTTTTACTCGTCTGAAATTAGCTTCTACTCCCCAGAAACATCCTGCTGCAAATGTAGCCTTTTCCATCCATTTTCACTCCCCAATTTTCATTAATTAGACAATTTATATTTGTTTCATATCTCATTTGCTATATGATTTTTGTC
>MVQW01000248.1 GCA_002067265.1 Methanomethylovorans sp. PtaU1.Bin073
ATTTTCACTCCCCAATTTTCATTAATTAGACAATTTATATTTGTTTCATATCTCATTTGCTATATGATTTTTGTCATTTTTTATATGTAGGAACCAACTTTCCCCCAATGAGAAAGTATATATTTGGCTTGTATATATTATGCGCATATTCTTTCAAGAGGGTGAATCTTGAAAAAAATCAGTGTGTGTAAACTGGCATTTATCTTTTTGACTGTATCTTTTTGTTTTCTGCATTTAGTTGCAGCCAACGAAACATGTGATACCATAGAACAGTATGGTCCAGCTTTAAGGGCAACATCTGTCATGTCTACTGAAGGATACGGTCAATTGTCTCTTTTACAGACCATACATGTCTATTGGTTGTGGGTACTTCACCTTTGCATCATAGTAATTCTTCTGGTCCTGTATATCCTATATATTCGCAGGTATAATAAATTGCTTAAGCAAGAAGTTGCAGAACGCAGGATCATGGAACAAAAGCTGGAGCAATATGCAGCTGAACTTAAGCATTCCAATGAGATGAAAGATCTCTTTACTGATATACTAAGGCACGATCTGCTGAACCCCGCGGGAGTAGTCAAAGGTTATGCAGACCTTTTGCTTGAAATAGAGACTGATATAAAGAAGCTCCAGTATCTCAAGAATATATCCAGGTCCAATCAAAAGTTAATGGACCTTATAGAGGATGCGGCATCTTATACAAAGCTTGATACCATTGGTGACCTGCCTCTTGAAAAAATGGATCTTAAAGGCATCATCATCAATGTTATTGACTCTATGATTCTCCAGATATCAGAAAAGCATGCTAAGGTTTCCTTTTCTTCTTCAGGATCATATCCTTCAATGGTAAACCCTTTGGTGGAACAGGTTTTTGTGAATTTCCTGTCCAATGCACTTAAGTATGGACCTTATAGTGGAAATATAGACATTAATATAGTGGATGCGGGAGATTCATGGAAGGTATGCTTTGCTGACGAAGGCGAAGGTATACCTGAAGACTCCAAACAAGCTATTTTTGAGCGTTTCACAAGGTTAAAAGCCGGTGCAATAAAAGGATCTGGGCTCGGTCTTGCAATAGCCCAAAGAATAGTGGAGCTTCACGGTGGTAAGCTGGGCGTAACTGACAATCCGAAAGGCACAGGAAGTGTTTTTTGGGCATCATTTTCTAAGGCATAGTCCGATGGTCAGATTTTTCGCATAACTATAGAACCATCTCTCATACGCACTTCTTCAAACTTCTCTTTCTCTTCTTCTGGTCCATATTTGTTATAAAGCATGGATTCCACGCGGCTGGTTTGCATGTTTTTGTGGATAAATTCTATATCCTCTTTTTCCAATCGCATCTTAGCTGCCGGGGGACTTGTATTGGCTTTTTTCTTTGAATATATGTTCCCTCCTGTCATACCAGCACCTACATAGCCGTTTGCACTCGTAAAGAGTAACTTTCCATTTTTCATATATGCACCTGAGAATTCTCCAACATTGCCATGTACTACAATTGTTCCTCCATTAAGGTGAGAACCTGTGTTCATACCAGCATTTCCATTGATCTTTATAGTTCCCCTTTGCATGAGCACTCCAGTGCCATTATAGACATCTCCCTCTACAATAATAGTGCCTTGCCAGTTGCATCTTGCTCCTATGGTTCCTCGCAGGATGCCATCATTCAACGTGAGGGTATTTTCAGCCAACGAATTGCCTTTCAGAACATCGTTACCAAGTCCATTGAAAAGTATGTCAGTTATAGAAAGGAATTTCCTGTAGCCATTGATATCAGAAGTTACTTCCAGGATATTGCCCAGAGGCTCTGCTATGTTACCTTTTATATAGAGGCAGCCGGCTGCCATTCCCATGCCGGCTTCAGATCCCACATCACCATCTATGAAGATATTGCCTGCTTGCTGCGTTTCACCTGTACCGCCCAAGTGTTTCAGGTCAGTTCCCATGCTATAAGCAAGCCTCTTGCCTACGTTTCCTCCTATATGTACATCCCCTCCTCCCTTGAGCTCAGCTACAAGGTTTGCATGTGTGAAAGATGTACCTTCCTGTGAAGGTATCACATCTTGAGGCTTCAGTTTGCTATCGTTCCAGCAAAAATTGAATGTATAATCGCAAAGATTATCAATTGGTCTGAGGATCTTGATCTTCAGCATGATCTTACCCATGTATCAGTGATGGGAGGCAGCGTGTGCACACCCATATACTCTCCATTTTATAGCGCAGTGGCATGAGATATCTTTCATTCTCTCCTTTTCCGCATTTAAAGCATTTGATGGATATATCCGTAATGCGAGGTTGTGACTCTGCTTTTTCCTTGTTGAATTCAACGGTCTGCCTTTGTTCAACTGAGATCGCTCCCTGTGGGCATACGCCTACGCAAAAGCCCATGCCATCACAAAGTTCTTCTGATGCAACTTTGGCTTTGCCGTTGACAAGCTGTATAGCTCCCTCTGCGCAAGGAGATATGCATTTTCCACAACCGTTGCATTTCTCTTCATCTATTTTCACTATAGTTCTTACTACCATGATGCTCATTTTCTCCTTAATGATGTGTGCCTTCCACAAGTTCCATGCCCGCATTTCTTACTGTCTGCTTAATCTCCTGTATATGCGGACACCTTGGGTAGTTTTCCATCTGCATGCATGAACTAAGATGCACGACATCAACTTTGAATTTCTCAAGTGATTTTAGGAGGCGGTACACCCTGCGGCCTGAACATCCTCCGCATGTGAAGAAAGCTACCATTTCAGTGTTGCTTCCATATTCCTTGAAGTATTCCTTTCTTTTGTTGAAAGCCATGAAGCAACCTATGCCTGGGCAAGCTTCTGAAACAATGTCACACCGTATCACTGCAATTTTTTTGGGCTGATCTTCTGCCATATTTACCTCAGGAGCGTATCATCACTAACAACATCTTGAACTTCTTCAAAGCAACCAGGCTGTGGGGCTGATTTGCAGGCATTATGATCATCTCTCCTGCCTTCAAGAGATGTTCTTTTTCTTGTATGGTTACCTGTGCTTCTCCTTCGAGTATGAATGCCATTGCATCAAAAGGTGCAGTATGCTCGCTCAGTCCCTGACCCTCATCAAAAGCAAAAACAGTAACTGTGCCATTCTTTGTTTGCGAAAGGGTACGGCTGACCACTGCTTCTTCCTGATAAGCTACAAGTTCAGAAGTTGTAAGTACTTTTCCAGAAGGGGTTTTACTAAGGACTTGCATGATTTGTCACTCCAATAAATAGGCAGGTTTCCCTGCCATTTATATTTTCTACTTATAATCCCAGATCTTCTTTGAATTTGTCCAATCCAATCTCATCTATGAATCTGCCAAGCCTGTGTTTTGTTGCATGGCTCTTGTAATAAGTGATGATCCTATCAACCATTTCAAGAACTTCATCATCTGTAAGTTCATCGGCAATTATGTCTGCAAGCCTTGGTTTAAGGCCTGCACTACCTCCTACCATGAGGGTGTAGCCCTTGGGAGTGCCCAGGATTCCTATATCTTTGATGGCAGGTTCTGAACAGGAGTTCATGCATCCGGCAACGGCCATCTTAAGCTTAGAAGGCAGTTCCATCCCATGATATTTCTCATCGAGTTTCAGGCCCAATCCTACAGCGTCCTGCTGCCCACGTTTGCAAAAAGTTGTGCCAGGACATATTTTTATGCTTCTTACACATAATCCGACAGCGGCTGCTGGTTTCATATCCAGGTCTTTCCAGATATTATCAAGGTCCTTTTCCTTGATACCCACTATACATATTCTCTGCGCAGATGTCATTTTCATAGCTGCAGCGTTGTACTTCTCTGCTACATCCGCTATCTTGCGCAAGAGGTCTGGAGTAACTATGCCTCCAGGTATCTGTGGTGCAATTGCATAGGTTTCCTTGTCTCTCTGTAGGATTGCTCCTTTTTCCAATTTGTCTCCGACCATTTTTTATCACTCTGTTTGGTATCTTTGGGATATTTAGTATAATTAAGATATTGATTTATATAGTATGTAGTTTCTATGTGGATACTATGAAGGATTGTACCGTCTATAAGACTGTAGATATAATTGGTAAAAAATGGTCCGTATATATCTTATTTGAACTTCATAAGGGCGAAAAGGGCGAAAAGGGTTTTAATGAGCTTAAGCGCAAGTTGAAGGACATCACTCCAAAGACTCTTTCTGCAAGGCTAAAGGAACTGGAGGAACAGGGCCTGATACAGAAGGTCATCGATGACTCTGTACTCCCGGTACGCTGTGAGTATTCCCTTACTGCCAGTGGAGAGGACTTCATATCAATAATAAGAGATATTAAAGCATGGGGTCTTAAGTGGAAATTTGGTAATAAGGCATGTGAAAATTCAGTATGTAGACTTTGCGAACTATAAGCATTTTGAAATATGTTACTTCTAACTTCAGTTTTTATTTGGAAACTTATATATCTGAATAATTTAAGAAGATTTAAGTAGGGGGAACAAGGTGTTTTCCGACAAATATCCCATAGTGGCTATCTTTGGAAATAATGGACAAATGTCCTGAGAGGTAAGAAATCCCATAGTCTTGCTACTCACTGGCTTATGGTCTATAGTTGTTTATTTCAAAGAATGTTATTCAATAAATACCGGTTTACATTCTGGCTAAAGAAGTACATTATAAAAGTAAGATGGGCAATCAATTCTAATAGAATTTCCTGAGTGAATAGGTTATGCACAATGGTCTAAGAGAAGATGCAGCTGAGATTCTTAAAAGTGCCATAGAGGCTGTGGAGCCTTCTGTAGCTGTCAAAAGGGCATTGGCAAGAGAAAAGAACACATTACAGGTAGGAAACCGCTCATACGATCTGGGTAAGTACCAGCATATCTATGTCATAGCTTTTGGGAAAGCATCTGTGCCCATGGCAAAGGCTATTGAAGAAATTCTCTATGATCTGCCCTATCAAGGTGTAGCGATCACTAAATACGGTTCCAAGGACCAGCTTGAACGTATAGAGGTCTATGAAGCAGCACATCCGGTTCCTGATGAAAATAGCCTTAAAGCTGGCCAGATGATAAAAGAAATTGTTTCTAAGGCAAATCAGGAAGATCTTGTCATTTTCCTTATATCCGGGGGTGGCTCCTCTTTGCTCACCCTTCCGCGCAAGGACGTATCTTTTAAGGACTTTGTGAAGCTTCATGAAACTTTACTTCTCTCTGGGGCAACCATTAAAGAGATCAATACTGTAAGAAAGCACCTCTCTACGTTAAAGGGTGGAGGCCTCGCAAAAATGGCTTATCCTGCAGAATCTATTAGCCTTGTGCTTTCAGATGTGGTAGGTGACCCTCTTGATATAGTTGCATCTGGACCGACTGTACCTGACTCTTCTACATTCGAGGACTTTAATGATATTGTGGAAAGATATCATATTACTCTTCTTCCCTCCATAAGCCGCTTATTGGAGGATGGATTGAATGGATTAGTGGAAGAAACCCTTAAAGCCGGAGATCATATATTCGATCTTTGTTACAACAAGCTGATAGGTACTAATTGCATTGCTCTGGATGCTGCTGCAAAAAAAGCATCAGAGATGGGCTATAATACACTGCTGTTAAGTTCTTATATTACAGGGGAATCCAAAGAGATAGCAAAAGTGTTTGCTGCCTTGGGAAGAAATGAACTTTTACATGGGAGGCCCATGTCAAGACCAGCCTGTATTCTGGCAGGTGGAGAAGCTACTGTCACCGTAAAGAATGGTGGTAAGGGCGGTAGATGTCAGGAAATGTCACTTTCCTTTGCAATAGAAACACAAGGTCTTGAAAACCTTTTATTCCTCGCAGCGGGTACGGATGGCATCGATGGTCCGACAGATGCAGCAGGAGCGTTTGCTGATGGAAGCAGTGTGAAACGGGCTTCTATGAGGGGTATGGATGCAAGAGAGATGTTGGATTCACATAATTCCTATGTTTTCTTTGACAGCATTGATGATCTTCATAAAATCGGGCAGACAGGCACAAATGTGATGGATATCTATATTCTGCTTGTGGAGTAATTGTACAAGTTTTTCAAAGATCAATATCAACATCATATACTAACTCGGGGTTTTCCTTATGGATCTTCCAGAAGGGTTCTTCCCCATACTCTTCGGCAAGTTTTAATGTTCTTTTGGGTATGGTTTTTGGTCCAAGCACAGTTCCTGGCCTTTGTGGATCATCGATGTAATCTGTTTCCATCATGAACCTGGTGCCTTGTGTCAATGCTTCCTCTATAGCTCCCTTGCCTGCAAGCACTCCTGGGAATATGCCAAGTCTCTCACATACATTCACCAGCGGAGGTGCATAATGCTTTACTACTTTGTGAAGCTTGATGCCTGTTTTTTTTGCACGGGCGGTAATATCCTCAAGTTCAGTTTCTCCAACACTTTCGGTGTGTAATTGCACCGCACAGTTCAGATCTTTTGCTAGTGTAAAAGCATATTCCATAATTTCATTGGAGACTTCCCATACTTCTGGTGTGACTGGATAGTGTGGTCTTCCACTTTTTAATCCCACAGCTAGTCCCTTTTCCACGTATTGTGCAGCTATGTCCATTCCACCTTTCATAGTCTTCATCGCAGTGGGAAGATCCATGTACTCAAGAAGATGTGTGATCTCTGCAGGATGCACTCCAAGCACTGGAAAAGATGTCACGCCAGTTTCGTTGATCTGCCTTGAGATCTCAACAGTTTCATCAAAAATAGCTTTTTGGTCTTCAGGCTTGGTGACTTTTACCCCAAGAGTCCAGGATGGCTTCATAACAAGGAATATATGCGTTCCCCCTGCCTGCTGGAATTCTTTTACAGCTACAAGCCCTTTGTTTCTGGGATCGATATGCATGTGTTCATCTGTTATGGGGAAATTGCTTCTCATAATGAATTATATATGCCATAGCGGGATTAAAGTTTCGCGTTTTATAGCGAAGGCTTAAAAATGACATATGCCTTTAGAATGGTCGGTGATTAACAGTGAGTAAGACTGCAGCAGTAATTAAAGGAGATGGAGTAGGTCCTGAATTAGTAGATGCGATGTTCAAGGTAATGGAAGCTGCCGGAACTAACGTGGAATTCATAACATGTGATGCAGGTTCTGCATGGTGGGAACAGCATGGTGGAAATTCCCTTATCCCCGATGAAACATGGGAGATTCTTGATGAATCCGACGCATGCTACAAGGGCCCGACCACAACTCCGGGCATTGTGGGTGCCCCAAGAAGCGTTGCCGTTTCTATCAGGCAGAAATATGACTTATATGCTAACGTTCGTCCTATCAAGACCTTCCCCAATACCCCCAGGCCACTTGGAGATGTTGATTTTGTGTGTGTGCGTGAAGGAACGGAAGGATTGTACATTGGTGAAGAGATTCGCCTGACAGATGACGTTGCTATAGCTATTAGAAAGATCACACGCACAGCGAGCGGAAAAGTTGCAAGATATGCTTTTGAAGAGGCAAAAAGAAGAAATTATGATGCTGTTGTACCAATACATAAAAGCAACATTCTCAGAAGAACATGTGGGCTGTTTTTGGAAGAAGTAAACAAGGCAGCTGCGAACTACCCTAATATTGAGGTATGGGAATACCACATCGATAATATTGCACAGCAGCTGATCAAAAATCCCCAGATATTCAACAACAAGATTTTACTATCGACTAACTTGTTTATGGATGTGCTCAGCGAGGAGTGTTCTGCATTAGTGGGAAGTATTGGTCTGATATATTCTGCAAATATCGGTGATAACTTTGCTATGTTCGAGCCAGCTCATGGTTCTGCTCCAAAGTATGCAGGAATGGATAAAGTGAACCCTGTAGCAACAGTACTTGCAGGTGCATGGATGCTTGGATACCTTGGAGAATCAGAGCAGTCATCCGCTATATTCAGAGCTACAGAACGTGTTATCTCCGAAGGTAAGTATCTGACTTATGACCTGGGAGGCAATGCAAAGCTCAGCGAAATGACAAATGCAATTGCCAAATATACAACAGAGGAGCT
>MVQW01000249.1 GCA_002067265.1 Methanomethylovorans sp. PtaU1.Bin073
AGAGAAATGATAGTAAGCCACTTGGCTGCTCTGTCCGCCAGCTCCTGGGTATGTGATTTGCTTTCCTGGGCTTCTCTGACAAGTGCAACCACCTGAGAAAGAAAAGACTCAGCCCCAGTTTTTTTAACTTCGATGGTTATGGCTCCTTCACCATTGATAGACCCTCCAATGACCTCATCACCTTTCACTTTACTGACAGGCTTCGATTCTCCAGTGAGCATGGCTTCGTTAACCGATGTATCTCCATGAGTAACCATTCCGTCTGCAGGGATCTTCTCTCCGGGTCTTACAAGAAGTATATCACCGGTAACGATCTCTTCCAGCGGGATATCCCTCACATTTCCCTTCTCATCAACCTTATGGGCATCAGCCGGCAGCAACCTGACCAGTTCCTCCAGCGCTTTGGAAGCTCCCATCACGGAACGCATCTCAAGCCAGTGGCCAAGCAGCATGATATCTATAAGCGTTGCCAGTTCCCAGAATAAGATCATCCCCGTCAGGCCAAAAACAACCAGACTACTATAGATATATGCCACTGTTATAGCAACAGCTATCAGGGTCATCATACCGGGAGCATGCGAAATCAGTTCTTGCCTGATACCCACAAGGAAAGGCTGTCCACCGTAGAAGAATATAACTGTGGAAAGCAGGAACAGTATATAAATATCACCTCTAAAGGAGGGCACTGTTATCCCGAAAACTGCAAACAGGAACTCCTGAATAACTGGAGACAGTAAAAGCACAGGGATGGTGATAATCACAGAAACAAAGAACCGTTTCCTGAAATCCTTGACCATCATTGCATGGTGGTCAGTGTGTCCTGTGCGCATGTCCTTTGAACTATGCTTACTCTGCTGGTTTTGATCTCCATGTTCCATATGTTCATGTTCTTCCATTAACATTTCTCCAGCATTATGGTGCATACTCTCATGCATTTGCATCTTATCATCTTCCATGTGCTTCACCCCCTTTATCCTATTCCTCTTTTTAGTAATCCTATATCAGATACCCAATTTTTTTCTGTTGCTCTCTATATGTTCCATCATGGCATATACGGCTTTTTTAGCATCTGTTTCCACATGCATTGATCCTCAGGTATGTATGGTACTGGTAAGTGGAAGCTCCCATGGAGTTGCGTAATAACATCATGCTCATGGCCGTTCCATCTTCTTTAATTCTTTCGTATACTTTCCTTACTGATGTATGACAGGACATCCTATCTGATTCCATTGTTCTTCTCCCTGGAATCCTAACTTGCCAAGCTTATGCTCCAGCCCTTAATAGTCTGAGAATGGGATTTGAAAGAACTATCGATATGACAGATCCAGGTAAGTAATTGTTTACTGGACCCTCTCTCCGCAATATTTGCAAAAACATGCATCTTCATCATGATCGTCCTGGCCGCACTTTGAGCATATAAGTTTTTTACGCCTCTTTTTTTTCTCTTCCATGGAAACCAGGGACATTTCACTGGTCACTATCCCGGTAGGTACAGCTATGATGCTGTAACCCAGTATCATGACAAAGGCAGCGAGAGCCCTGCCCAGTGATGTTTGAGGTACGATATCCCCGAATCCCACAGTGGTAATGGTCACTATGGCCCAGTATATGCTGCTGGGAATGCTGGTAAAGCCATTCTTTTCGCCTTCGATGAGGTACATGAGCGATCCCATTACAATTACCATTGTCAGCACAGTGAACATGAATATGATTATCTTCCTGCTGCTTGCACGCAATGCTCTCAGTAGCAGTTCTGTTTCACTGATATACGGTACCAGTTTCAATACCCTGAATATCCTTAACACACGCAGCACTCTCACGACCAGTAGGAACTGACTTCCAGGTAATATGAGGCTTATATATGTAGGAATTATGGAAATTAAGTCCACTATTCCGAAGAGGCTGGTTGCATAAGCTATTTTACTCCTGACACACGTAAGACGTAGCAGGTATTCAATGGTAAAAAGAATGGTAAAGGACCATTCCAGTCCATGTAGTACAGTGCCGTATGTATCCCTCAGGGAACTGATACTATCCAGCATCACCACAATGACACTAAGGACTATGCTGACAATAAGCAGAACATCAAAATTTTTTCCAGCTTTTGTATCAGCTTCAAAGATCACATTATATAACCATTTTCTCCATTCCGGGCCTTCTGGCCTGTTCTCTTTTTCCCTTAATAAAGTGACCATTATTGTTCCACCTTTCAGAAATACTCGAACAAGCTTTTTTGTCCAATATTTTGCTGCAGGTTGCCAACCCTCACACCTATCCGCCGAAAGTCCATGCTGCTTTCACGAAGGAATTGCAACATTATCTCTCTTGCAGTTTCGTGCAGGATACCTTTGTCAGAGACCGCATGGTTGAGAGTGCGGCTTTTAGTTGCCATTCTGAAGTTCGAGAAGATAACAGTTATAGTAACGGATCTGAAACTCACTTTTCTTGAAAAGGCTTTTTTGATAACATCATCCACCAGTTCGTCCAGAAGGGCGAATACCATATCATCATCTCTGGTGTTCTCTTTCAGGGAGGCCATTCTGCCTATCTGGTCCGTGGCAGTCCTCTCGGTGACAGGTGATTCATCGATACCAGATGCAGCTTTTTTGAGCCATGTACCCCGGTTCTTACCAAACTCTGCGATGAGTTCCTGGGCATCATACGCTGCAAGCTGACCGATGGTTTCAATACCCATTTGTTGGAGCTTCTCTTCAGTCACCTTCCCAATGCCCCAGAGTTTTTTTACGGGCATGGGACTTAAGAAATCTCTCACGTCTTCAGGCTTCACTGTTGTCATACCATCAGGTTTTCGGAAAGATGATGCCATCTTAGCTATCAGCTTGTTAGGGCCGATACCCACGGAACATGTCAGTTTTTCATGTTCCAGTACATCATGTTTTATCCGCATACCAATATACTGTGCCTTTTCGAAGTCTTTGCCACAGTTCTGGGATATTTCCAGGAACGCCTCATCAATGCTTATTTTCTCAAAAGCTTCCTCACTATCAGCATGAGAGCTAAGTATGTCCATGACACGGGCCGAAACCTCTTCATAGAACCCTTTGCGCACAGGAAGAAAAACAGCATCAGGTTTTAGGGACTTAGCCTGCCTGCAGGGCATGGCTGAACGTATACCGGCTTTTCTGGCAATATAATTTGATGTGCTTACTGCTCCTCCTTCTTCACCCCGGTTAGAATACATGCACACCACAACAGCCTTATCTTTGAGTGAAGGGTCTTCACGTTCTTCTATGGCAGCGTAGAAGTAGTCCATGTCCACATGTATTATCACACGTTCCATTACAAGGAAAAAGGACGGAGTAGTTTTTATTGTTAACCCGTCCGTTAAAGGATCGTATCCCTGCAGTCCACGTAGAAAGTACTGAAATCCGGGAGTTTTCCTGCAATGGGCTTTGCATATATGTACTCTGTTTCGAGGTGGGGCCTGAATACTTTTAACAGTTCGAACAGTGGATCTACCGGGTCTATATATGTGCCAAAGAAATCACATTTTGTCTCGTACATTAGAGAACTGCAGTGTTCAAATATCTCTACCATAGCATCTGGATACCCAGGCTTGAATGCATGGTTTACGATGTTACGGAACCTGAAATATTCTCCTTCTTTAGGAACAAGGGGTATGCGTGTAAAATGTCGCAGCATGTTCTGCATGTTTGCCATAAGTTTCCATAGGAGTGGTTCCCGTGTATATGCCATCTCCGCAAGTACTGCCGTATCCCAGAAACCTCCACAAGCCACTATGGTGCCATTATGTTTAGCAACAATAAAATTCTCAAGTCCGTATCCAAGTATCCTGTTTGTGTAATCCTTGAAACTTTCAGGTGTGAAAGGTATGAAATGTGTTCTTCCTGCATAGTATTGGTTGATAAGTCCAACAGCTTCAGGCAGTTCTGATTCGTCAATATGGTCTATTGCATACTTTTTCTCGGCATTCTCTTTCCTGGTGGTCGAGATCTCACAAATTGTGATCTCTTTCTCTCTTATATACCCTAACTTCTCTGTAAGTTTTCTGTAGGGTTCGTTTGGTCCATAGATGTGACAGTAGATATATGAAGATTTGATATCTTCTGCGTGTTTTTCCATCTCTCTGATCAACTGGATAGCTATACTTTTTCTACGAAAGGCCGGATCTACCATGACTTCGGTCAGGTATACATAAGGCCCCAGAGGTCCATGTTTAACAGTCCAGCCCACATAACCTGCTATTTGTTCATGCTCTTCTGCCACCATTATCTTCCAGTTATCATAAAGCTCATATCTTGCGGTGATATCTGGCGACAGATCGGTCACCATGGCTACCTTGTCATTACCACGAGGGCTCAATTTTTCAATATCAAGCAAAGCATCATTGTCACTAGGTATGAAGGGTCTGATTCTTACCATATGTTTTCCCCTAAAAGCTTATTTTTAACTCATTGACAAAAATAGATTCTGAACTCAACGCTTTTCTTTATAAAGAGTTAAGTTCCTCCCTACATAAAAATTGACTTCAGTAAATATAATAGTTTTGGAACTATATGATATGCTTTAACAAAACAAAATATATTTAATATTCAAAAAGAAAAATTTATTTATTTAAAAATTAATTCACTATTAAAACGACAATTGTCCTAAAATAACTATATTTTACACATAAATATATATAGTATTAGAAGGAAAAAGGCATCTATATGTCGGGAGGTATTTTGTTCAGAAGATATTTATACTAATGCATAGTTAATAAACTCTTAAATGGACTAACATTGGTCATTGATCTCCAAAACAAAAATTTGAGGTATGCTAATGGAAAACATAAAAACCAGTATAGTCAATTATCTGAAAGACAATTCTTTTATGGATAAGAACACCGAGTTAGGAGATTCTGATTCTCTCACTCAGAATGGAATTATAGATTCGATCGGTTTACTTGAACTATTGGATTACATAAGTGAAAAATATTCTGTAGAAATCCCTGAAGACATGCTGATCCCGGAAAATCTGGATTCATTGCATGGACTAACTAATATGATAACCAGTCTTGCAAAGTGAGATAATGAAGATAGATGCATATCTTACAGAACATGCCAGAAAAACACCTTCTCGCATTGCCTTGGAAGAAGGAAATAATTCTATCTCATATGAGACGCTTGAAGCTAGCGTAAATGATATTGCTTCATCAATGAGGGAATTCAGGCATTGTAGGTTTGCAATATTAGAAGAGATGGGGATCCAGTACATAAAAATGCTCATGGCAGTGTATAGGTCGGATAATATTGCTATCCCTATGCCGATCGAAATGCCTAGGATCAGTTTAGAAAAGATCCTCGATAACTCTCATGTCAGGAATATAATTACTACAGAGGTACAATATTCTAAATTCGGGGACAGCTTTTTCGAGCGTTTTGGGACCGTTCTCATCGTTTCAGACGACAAGCCGGTCAGATCCATACGCCAGGAAATCTCGATAGAATCAAACCACCCGGAACTTAAACTTGTATTGTATACTTCTGGTACGACAGGTACTCCTAAAGGTGTCATGTTAAGTGACAAGAATCTTACAACAAATGCAGCATCCATTATAGAGATACTTGGTCTGACCCCTGATGATAAAGCAGCAATGGTAATATCCCCGCACCATGCTTTCGGAAATTCTATAATCAACTCCCATTTGATGGCAGGCGGATGCATTGCAATGGGAAACATGAAATTCATAGGTTCGGTCTTCAGTTTGATAGAATCTGGCGTGACCGTATTTTATGGAGTGCCCAGTACGTATCGTATACTGCTGCGCTATCCAGACCGTTTCAAAAAGGCGTTCTCCAATGTCAAGATCGCTGCGTCAGCAGGCGGTGGAATGACCAAGCAAATTGTGAGAAATATAAAGGAACTAGTGCCTGGAATTGAGATACTGCCGATGTATGGCCAAACCGAAGCTACAGCAAGGCTTGCATATGTACCAAAAGAAGATGTAGACGAGTTCATTGAAACGATAGGTAAACCAATTCCGGGTGTCACTTTGGATGTATTTGATTCTGAAGGACAGCCAGTTGGACCAAATGTCACAGCCGAACTGGTTGCCAAAGGCGATAATATATTGCTGGGATATCTGGATGATGAAGTTGCCACTAAAAAGAAGATCATAGACGGATGGATGTACACCGGGGATCTTGCACAGAAACTGCCCAATGGGTACTTCAAACTGATGGGACGCAAGGATGACCTCATCAAAATAGGCGACCATCTGGTGAATCCGAGAGAAATCGAAAAAACCATCGAGAACAATAATAAGGTCTCAGCGGTCTTTGTTGTACCTGTAGCCCATGAACTTATGGGAACAGCTATAAGTCTGATGGTCATGCCTGAACCGGAAACAGACGTTGACACCCTGTTCAAATTCTGCCGTAAAAATCTTCCAGCACACTTATACCCAAAAGAGATCCTTTTTATTGACCATCTCCCCTTAACTGAGAATGGTAAGATCTGCAACCGATTGATCATAGAGGAATATCAAAATGTCAAAAATTGTATGTAAAAAATGTATCCTGGATTCTGAGATGCCAGGTATAACTATCAATGAGGAGACAGGCCTCTGTCATTTTTGCGAAACATTCAAACCTCTTACTGCATCTGATAAGGAAAAGTACCTTGCAGAGATGGAAGAGATCTTTGACCGGATCAAGGGCAGGGGTGAATATGATGTTATCTATGCACTATCCGGAGGAAAAGATTCATCATACACGCTATATAAGCTCAAAAAGGATTATCCATTCCTGAAAGTCTTGGCCGTCCTCTTCAATAATGGTTTCATATCTGAAAACGCGATCGAAAATGCCAAGAAGATGTGCGAGATCACAGGGTCAGACTATTATGAGCTCACGATGGATAGGCAGCGACTATGCAATGCTTGGAGAAAAGCTGCAGATTCTGTAGATGCATTCCCTAAATTTGCTAAATACAGAGCAAGTGATATCTGCAATACCTGCATCAGTATAATCAAGCAGAAGCTGATAGAATATGCCATTGCCAGAAATGCCCCGGTCATAATATTTGCTTTCACGGCCGGACAGGCTCCTAATCCTATAATCAAGTTGAACTACAATTTCATCAAGTTATCAAGAAACCTTTTTGAAAAACAGCTTGAGAAAATTGGTATTGATGACAAAGATGAAAGTTTCATGATGAAAAAGTCAGTCATTGAAAAGATGGACAAAGATAATCCTCCTATGATCATCCATCCTTTATGCATGTGGGATTATAATGAGGATATGGTGCTGGAGACTGTGACCAAAATAGGATGGAAGCCTCCGAAACTCAATGACAGCAACTCGACCAACTGTAAATTGAATTCCCTCGCCTGTCATAACCACCTGGAAAAATACGGCATACATCCTTATGCTTTTGATATCGCAGGGATCGTCAGGAATGGAGATATGTCCAGAGAAGTAGGGCTGGAAAAACTTCATCAGGAACTGTCGCAGCCCCTGATAGATGAAGTTTCCAAGGAATTGAAAGTTAAGGTGACCCCTCTAAAGAGATAATCATATTGTTTAGATGTTTCCATTTTCATATTCAGCAGTCTCTTAGTATTTAATTGCTCAACACAGAAGGAGAGAAATACCATGCAGATAATGGATGAACTTAACAGGGATATTGACGAAGTTGCTCTGACCCTCAGGCACTTTATCAAGGAAAAGATCGTTGGTTTCAAGAAGAAAGGCGCTGTTATAGGGGTTTCAGGTGGCGTTGATTCAGCTGTGATCCTTGCTCTATGTGTACAGGAGCTTGGAGCTGAGAACGTATTTGGTTTGCTCCTACCTGAAAAAGAATCAGCCCCTTCAAGCAAGACCCTTGGGGAAGAAATATGTGAAAGTCTCGGAGTGGCATATGAAGAAGTTCCCATCTCTCCAATACTGGAAGCACTTGATATTTACAATAAGAAGGATCAGGTCATAAAGAGAACCTGTCCTGAATATGATCCCAAGATACACGAGACATCTCTTGTGTTACCTGATTTTCTGAGTACTGGAGCTGTGAATGTCCCATATCTGAAACTTTTCAAAGATGGTGAGGTCGTTGCACAGCACAGATTGAAAGCAAGCGATTATCTGGAAATAATCGGATTACAGGGTGTCAAGCAGCGCTCTAGGATGATCGTTCAGTACATGTATGCGGAAAAAAAGAACTACATAGTTTGTGGAACGACCAATAAGACAGAGCTTGCTCTTGGACAGTTCGTGAAATATGGAGATGGTGGTGTGGATATTGAGCCTCTGGCCGATTGCTACAAGACTCAGGTCTATACCCTGGCAAAATATCTCAATGTCAATGAAGAGATTATCAAAAGGCCACCAAGTGCTGACACATGGAGCCATTATACATCAGATCAGGATTTCTACTGGCGCATGCCTATTCAGATCATGGACCAATTACTATATGGAAAGGAACATAATTTATCTCTCGACGTGATCGAAAAGAACACAGGCCTGCCCAGAGAAACTATACAAAATGCCCTGAAACATATAGAAAGGGTAGAAACAACCACAGAATACATAAGAGCAGCTCCACCTACCTGTTTTATTAACAGATGAAATGTGAGATAAATGCTTGATGGTAAAGTTGTACTGGTCACTGGAGCAAGTCGGGGTATAGGTAAAGCTATAGCTTTGCTTGCTGCAGAGAACCATGCACATGTGATCGTCAACTACAATAAGAATGGAAAGAGTGCAGCTGAACTTGTGGACCTGATACATGAAAAAGGTCTCTCTGCTTCCATGATCAAGGCCGATGTATCATCAGAAGATGAAGTAAAAGATATGTTCAGCTCTATCAAAGAAAAACACTCCAAGATAGATGTGCTGGTGAACAATGCCGGGATCATGCAAAATGGTCTTCTTGCGCTTACAGGCACTGAACTTTTTGATCATACCATCGATGTCAACCTAAAGGGAACCTTCCTGTGTACCAGATACGCTACTAACATAATGAGAAAGCAAAGATCAGGAAGGATCGTAAATATATCTTCAATTGTTGGCCTGCAGGGTAGTGAAGGCCAGACGGCCTATTCTGCAAGTAAGGCAGCTGTCATCGGATTCACGCGATCTGCTGCAAAAGAACTTGGCAGGTATGGGATTACGGTCAATGCTGTTGCTCCAGGTCTTATTGAGACCGATCTGATCAAAGATATGAAACCTGACATAAGGGATAAAATTCTATCCAGTATTTCCCTTGGAAGGATCGGTACCCCGGAGGACGTAGCAAAAGTTGTATTGTTCTTAAGTTCGGACCTTGCAAGTTATGTAAGCGGGTCTGTTATTGTGGTGGACGGCTGCCAAACTGTGTGATAATATTTGACATCAGCCACGATTCATTACATAAGGAGAGAAATAAAAAAACTATTTTTCTTGTTTTGACAGCCAGCAGGGATGAATAGCTATATTTTTAGAGGGCATTATTATGAATACTAAAGTTTCTATTGTGCAATGTGATGATTATTTAAAAGCCAAAGATGCTATCAAGGAAGCACTGGATCTCATTGGCGGCCTTGAGAATATCATATCTCCAGGTAGCCGTGTCCTATTAAAACCCAATGTACTTGCTATCAAACGTCCCGAGGCTGCAGTTACCACTCATCCTGCAATTGTTTCGGCAATGTGCCAGCTTGTTAAAGAAGCAGGTGGTATTCCTATCGTAGGGGATGGGTCCGGAGTTACAAGCTCAGATTCAACTGCCACTGCAAAAGCCCTTAAAGCATCTGGCATCGAAGAAGCTGCTTCAAATTGTGGTGCAGAACTGATCAATTTTGAAACCTCTGGTTTTATTGAGGTTGATGTCCCTAAGGCAAAACAGTTCCCGCATCTGCATATAGCTAAGGCAGTAATGGACGCTGATGTGATCATTTCACTTCCCAAGCTCAAGACGCATGAGCTCACTCTTTATACGGGAGCTGTTAAAAACTTTTTTGGTACAATCCCCCGGAAAGACAGAAAAGCTGCCCATTATCTGGAAGACCGTGACCTTTTTGGAGAGGCAGTTGTAGATATATATTCTTTCATCAAACCCCATCTTGCGGTAATGGATGGTGTAATAGGAATGGAAGGTGATGGTCCCTCAGCTGGTACTCCCATATCTGCAGGAGTGATCATGGCAAGTTATGACTGTGTTGCATTGGATATGGTAGCGTCGGAACTTATAGGGTTCGATCCATTGCAGATACCTACTAATAAAGCTGCACTTTCCAGAGGATTTGGTGCCGGGCATCCTGAAGTTGTAGGTACACCATTGGATAAAGTAAAGATCAAGTTCAAAAGGCCAACAGGTGGAGCCCTTGCTCTTATGCCTCGTTTCCTTCGAAGGACACTTAGAAAGCAGTTCACTGTAAAGCCTTTCATCAACACTTCGATCTGCACGCTTTGCAAGGCATGTGTTTTGAACTGTTCAGTGGATGCTATTGATGAAAAGAATGGATCGCTTAAGATCAACGAAGAAAAGTGTATCCAATGTTACTGTTGTCGTGAACTTTGTCCAAGTCACGCCGTAGAGATCAAAAAATCACTACTTGTAAGGATTATGACCAGAGGGAAAAAGTAATGTTTCTGAACATATCATGCAGAAATAGAACGGATAAATTCCCTTATTTAATTGGCATATATTATGAAGTCAACAGGCTTCTGATTTAACCTCTGGTCTAGCTTCTAATTTTTCTTCAGTCTTATCTTCATTTACAACATCCAGCTTTTTTACAACTTTGGCCGGGAAGCCTAGAGCAAGACTATTTGGAGAAATATTACGGCTGACTACAGATCCAATCCCTATTATGGAATTCTCCCCAATCTCTACTCCCTGAGTTATTATACATCCCGGGTTTACAGAAACACCATGTCTGATAATGATTGGCTCTATGGTCCGCGGATATGCGTTTCTTGTTGTCAGACTACCTCTTGAATGAGCGGATAGTATGCAGCGATCACCAATTTCAACAAAATCTTCTATTGTGATCATTTCCGGATGAAGTCTATCAAAAATTACATCATAACCGATGTACACATTCTTTCCAATATTGACCCCTCTCATTTTATGGAATTTTGCTCTCCAGGAGGGAATTGGACAAGTTGATGCAAGCCGTTCTAAAAGCCATTTCCAAAAGTATTTTATTCCAAATACAAGAAAATTCTCATGATAATGCTCAGCTATTTCTCCAAAACAAATCTTGTCCCTATCAGAAACCATTTCCGAAACCATTTTGCACCTACCTGATGAAAATTGCCCTTATATCCGTATGAAGTTATAATACCCATGGTATAGACATCATTATTTACAACACATTCCCTAAAACAGTATAAATAACAGTTGATCATCACCTTGCATATTGCAAACAAGATATCTAAAGTATATAATTATTACTATATGTTGGTAAATAAAGCTTGAACAGTTATTTTTTATGTAACTTTCACAGATGATCTAATGATCGAATTATAGTTCATCAATACTTTAATTCATTGTATTATCAATTAAACTATAAATATATTATTACTCAAAAATTACTTTTCGCTTTAGACTATGATTATAGTAAACGCAGAAAAAGAAAATAAAAATAGGTCGAGCGAAATTACTTCCGCTCGTAATTGTTGTGCTTTATCAGGCAGTCACGGTCAATTTAGGTCTCTGTGCGGCATTCGACCACTCTGAGCTGTAGAATGCGATGTAATTTCCGCTCTCTGTCCTGGCCTTCAGGAAGAACCCTGTGTTCTTGTACTTACCGCTTACGTATTCCTGCACAAGCTGAGTGACATCTAAGTCATAGTACTTGTTACCAGGTACTGTCTTGGCCGGGAATGTAAGTGATGCGTATGGTGTACTGCCCTGTGCAGCTCCGTTCTTATCGTACCAGCTTCCTCCTGCTGTGCTCCATGGTGTACCTGATACGCGGTTGTTCCAGCTAACATACTTAGGGTCCCATTCCGCTGCCGGTCTGTATACCTCTACCACTGTATCAGAAGTGCGTGTGGCACCTGCCGGATAGTACCAGTACAGGGAAAGAGTTGCTTTGCTGATGGTATCTGTGGTCTTATATCCACTCAGATCGAACATCATGATATCCCTGCAACTAGCTGAGCTCGTCCCTATGTCAATATAGTTGACAGTGGAGAATACACTGGTTGGAGATGAGGTCCGCAGGCCATTGTCATATGTCGGGTAAGCTACCGAGCCTTCCGCAGTTGTTGATGCAGGTGGTGTGGTCGTTGTTGTTCCACCCACGACTACAGTTACTGTGTCAGTGGCTTTCTGCCCTGCCGTATCCGTAACAGTAAGTGTCACTGTATACGTTCCTGCTGTTGTATATGTCTTTGTAGCTGTCTCGCCTGTAGCTTCAGATGTTATTCCATTTGAAGCATCGAAATCCCAGGAGTAGGAAGCTATACCTTTGTCGTCAGTGGAAGCACTTGCAACGACAGTGACTGCTGATCCAGCGGTGACTGTTTGATCAGCGCCAGCATTAGCTATTGGAGCAGCATCTACCTGGTTGGGGACTGTTGAACCGCTCGATGGAGTTGACTCGCCTGTTGACACTGTTAACTTCGGTCTCTGTGCGGCATTCGACCACTCTGAGCTGTAGAATGCGATGTAATTTCCGCTCTCTGTCCTGGCCTTCAGGAAGAACCCTGTGTTCTTGTACTTACCGCTTACGTATTCCTGCACAAGCTGAGTGACATCTAAGTCATAGTACTTGTTACCAGGTACTGTCTTGGCCGGGAATGTAAGTGATGCGTATGGTGTACTGCCCTGTGCAGCTCCGTTCTTATCGTACCAGCTTCCTCCTGCTGTGCTCCATGGTGTACCTGATGCGCGGTTGTTCCAGCTAACATACTTAGGGTCCCATTCCGCTGCCGGTCTGTATACCTCCACCACTGTATCAGAAGTGCGTGTGGCACCTGCCGGATAGTACCAGTACAGGGAAAGAGTTGCTTTGCTGATGGTGTCTATGGTCTTATATCCACTCAGATCGAACATCATGATATCCCTGCAACTAGCTGAGTTCGTCCCTATGTCAATATAGTTGACAGTGGAGAATACACTGGTTGGAGATGAGGTCCGCAGGCCGTTGTCATATGTCGGGTAAGCTACCGAGCCTTCCGCAGTTGTTGATGCAGGTGGTGTGGTCGTTGTTGTTCCACCCACGACTACAGTTACTGTGTCAGTGGCTTTCTGCCCGGCCGTATCCGTAACAGTAAGTGTCACTGTATACGTTCCTGCTGTTGTATATGTCTTTGTAGCTGTCTTACCTGTAGCTTCAGATGTTATGCCATTTGAAGCATCGAAATCCCAGGAGTAAGAGGCTATACCTTTATCGTCAGTGGAAGCACTTGCATCGAAACTAACAGAAGAACCTACGGTTGCAGTCTTATCGGCACCAGCATTAGCGACTGGAGCAGCATCTATCTGATTCACAACTGTTGAACTGCTCGTAGATGGGGCTTCATGCACGTTATTGCTCATTGTGAAACCTCCGCCATACGTGTCTCCATTCTTATTGTTGTAAAAATTATTGTTCTGAACCATGAACTTAGCGTAGGATGACTGTGTGTTCCATATACCCACTCCTGAGCCTGTGACTCCACTCATTCCATCATTGTTCATTATGACATTGTTCCTTACATATGTGGTGAACTGCGCCTTTTGCTGTGCAACATATCCAGACCATGCATACCATTTTATTGCAGCATTACCGCCATCATCGAATACATTATTCTCAATGATGGTGTTGTCAAAATTCTGCATTGTGATCGCTGCATTGGTATATCCGGTATTTGAAGCATGCTGTCCTACTTTTGTAAACGTATTGTGATGTATATAGACATTCTTTGCCCTTATGGTATTATCAGGATATGCTGCAAACATCCAGATACCTGAACCCCTTATAGAATGTATCTTATTATTATAGATCTCTATATTATCAAAAGGCAATGTGGTCGAACTACCTGTTTTGTCGATCTCTATTCCCGGCCCTGTTGATGTGCCGCCCCCGTCAGAATAGAATGTATTGTCATGGACAATAAAATCAGTGATACCACCGGATAAACGGCACGCACTATTTGTCCTTGTGAAAACGGTGTTGTATGCAACTTCACCTTTATTGCAGTAAAGCGCATAAAAAGCATCATGACCCATCTTGTACACATTATTATGAGTAAAAAGGATGTTGTTACCCTTTTTTATCTGTACCCCATCGTTGCAACCCCATTCAAGACGCATGTGGGACACTTCTATGTTATTAGAATTTTCAAAATTTATCAGATTATAATATCCGTTTCCAAAAGAAACACCCTGATTTTCGCTGTTCCCATCGATAGTAAAACCAGTGACCACGATATTGCTGGCTCCGGTCTCGCCCCGGATCATGGGAATACCGCTGGACCAGCCTGCTTTTGAAACGAGTTTTATCTCAGCAGTTGAGTCACCTGTGAGTTTTGTGTTTGCACCGATGTTAAGAGTGCTATCTATCCAGTATGTATTAGGACCCTTCAGATAAACAGTACCGCCACCAGTACTTTTTACGTATGCAAGTGCTTTATTTATTTCAACATGATCGTTCGTTCCGTCACAAATATAGTCGCCGCTTCCGCTTGCAGTAACATATACAGTTGCAGCTGAAGATAGACCGGATCCGACTATTGAAAAACACAGGAAGCAAAGTGACAACCCAAGGAACAAAACAGGTATTTTTTTAAATGTGGTGTTGTCTCTATTTTTAGTTTTTATTATATGATCTTTTTTAGAGAAAGCAGTTTTTGATGAAAAGAAGCAACTACTTATCCATAATGCAATTAATAATACGTGACGGGATTTAGCCCACCTATGGGCACTAAATCTTTCGAAGATCTTAAAACATATACTTTCAACCATATTTTATACACCTCTCTTTTCATTTGTTTGAATTCAATCCGATATTTTGTTCAAATGCGAAATTTCTGTGCAACGGAACATATCCTAACATACAGTTATGAAACTGTATCTCATCCAATATTCTCATGTCCCGGAGCCTGCAACCTTTGGGTGAAAGATCATCTTGCATTTTGGTCCTCATTTCTGTTAAACTGTGATCCGAAGATCAAAAGGAATTCTTCAGTTACTCTTTCGAATTCACCAGTTTTGTGCTGGATACTATGGTGTTACGGATGCCTAAAGAGGCCATCCTTTTGCAGAGACCATCTTAAAAGGTCCTCATTTCTGTTTCTCTGTTAAAATGCAGAGAAAAAGATCCACGGAAGAGATGTGGTTCTTCGGAAGGCTACTGACTTCCCAGACCTTATAAAGATGACATATATCCTGCGATTCCTGAAATGACTAACCATAGAGATCGAACTTTTCTTGTGTTGATATTTTTTCTATTCAATTATCAACAACCCCGTTTTTCGCATAGGTTCGCATTTATGTTTGAGATATATAAAGATACTTACCAGCTAAAAGGCTTTTAAACCCTTAATTTTTAAAAATAAAACAAAAATAGGAATATTCTATCATTTTAGCTTTTTAAATAAAGATAATGCAAAATATAAGTTAATTTACATCTTATTTTTTTAATTTAAGTTATATAGGGAGTTTATTTAAAATCGATAATAATAACCTAAAACGAAAAATGTAACATATTGACGTTCTTCAGTGGTCTAAGATGAGTGTGAATGAATATATATTTCCAAAAATTATTTTAAATCAGATTTAAGGGTATTATATAGGTTTTATTAGAAAATTATTTTTCTATAAAGCTTTATTAACTATTGTAAAGTATTATAAACCCCTGTTACCCTCAAATTGAAAATGAATCGCAGCAGCTAAAAGTAAATTTTATTACTATTACTCAACTAAATACGATAGAGTATATAAGTTTTGAACTGGCTGAATCGTCTTGAGATCAAAGGCATTTGTCAGCTTTATATCTTAAGTAGCCTCAAATAATAAAGTAATTACTAACTAATGTAAGTTTAGAAGATTATAGGTGCATGGTAAAAAGGAATTAAATTAAACTCATCGATCATTTTTCTACGATACTTACCCTTGATTTTCTTTCTTTTTGATTTAGCAATGTGACCACATGTTTTGTATCATGTACAGGTTTATTGATATCATAAAACCAGTCATCATGAACTTATCAGTATCAACAGAAATACTAACCTTCAGGAAAGACCTTCGTTTCTTTCCTGATACATCTAGGACTTTATCAACCTAGGACTGTATCAGCAAAACTTATGTACTTATTAAGCAAAACACAATCATCTCCTCTATGTCTCAGTGGAAAGTAATTCTCAGGGGATTTGTACTTTTTAAATTATTAGGTCAAAGTAAAAACAAAAGTAGCATTTCTACAGAACCACGTAAAAATAAGTTAATGAGAACTTCAACTGGTGCTGAATAGGATTATATACTTAGAATGATTAATATATTTTGTTTAAGATATTAAATGACAGGTTTTTTAGGGTATTTATGTCAAGCTATAAAATAATTAAAGATATCGGAATAATAGGTCTATCCCAGGTTCTGTCATCTTTAGGGTCATTTTTGTTGTTACCTATAATAACAAAAAATCTTGGAAGCTATGACTATGGTATATGGGCACAGATCTCGATAACTGTGTCTCTTCTGAGTCCGGTGGCAGTCTTAGGATTATCAATGGGGATCATTAGATTCCTGTCAGGTGAGCAAGATATCCAGCGAATAAGAGAGACATTTTACTCGGTTTTATGCATAGTCTTTTCCGCTGGCGTTATCATTTCAACAATGCTTTATTTCGTATCCGATATTTTGGCACAGACAATTTTTGGAGATCCGAATGCATCATATTTTGTAAAATGCGGATCCTTCTTGGTCTTACTTTTAGCTGTAGATCAGATCGCATTGTTCTACTTCAGGATCTTCCAGAAAATCACTACATTCTCTATTCTTACTATTCTCAAGTCTATAGGACATCTCATAGTAACTATATTTTTGTTGTATCTTGGTTTTGGGCTTTTATCTATCATAATTTCTTTAATATTGATCCAGTCTGCATTGTTCATCGTTTCAATGTACTTCATAATTTCAGATATTGGTTTTTCATTACCTAAATTCCGGGGGATCGAAGAGATCTTAAGATATAGTTTGCCGTTGACCCCCAATTCTGTCATAAGATGGGTTACAGATTCCAGTGACAGATACATGGTAACTTATTTTATGGGTCTGAGTGCTGCAGGAATCTATTCTGCATCCTACGGCATTGGAAATCTGATCAACTTTATAATAATTCCTATTCAATTCATTTTGTTCCCGGAACTATCAAGACTTTATAATCAGGGAAAGCACACAGAAGCCGCTGTTTACATTAACAGATCTCTTAAGTATTTTTTATATGCTGCAATTCCTGCAACCTTTGGTTTGTCTTTTCTTTCAACACCCTTATTGGTCACCATAACAACCCCTGAATTTGCATCAGGTAGTAATTCAATTCCTTTTATAGCGGTTTCTGGCTTGTTAGCTGGTGTATTTCAGATATTGATCAACATAACCCATTTGGTAAAAAGAACGAAATTCAATTTGTTCATTCAGATATTTGCAGCTTCCCTGAATGTAACATTGAACATTCTACTGATACCTTCTTTTGGGATCGTAGGCGCTGCTATCGCAACTTTTGCATCATATTTACTTATGGTGATAATATGTGCCCAAGTGTCATTTAAGTATTTAAGGCCGGATATTGACTGGGTATTTATTTCAAAATGCGTGCTGTCATCCATTATCATGTGTTCTTTTTTGTTTTTCCTGAATTCAGATGATCTCTTTTCCTTGGTCAGAAATGTAACATTAGGGGCAGTAATATACATAGCTTCCACTTTGGTTCTGAATAGCTTCAATAAAGAAGAACAAACAATGTTCAAACTAGCATTTGAAAAAATAAAACAAAAAGTATGACAATCATTTCCAGCTCATAAATTCATAATTTTGTAAATATGCAATAATGATCTGGAAGATCTATTTTGCTTATAACTTTAAAGATGCTTTTGAGTTATCAATGACTCTTTAATTTTAGTTTTCTCAGGCAAGTAGCGATGATGCCAGCAGATGTTTCTTTACAGTCTATTATGAAAGGTTTCAGATCTTTTCTGTCAAACATAGCGAAATGAGTTTCATCTGAAGTAAATATGTTATGATAGAATATTTTAGAATATCCAGGTCTTGCTATCAGATTGATTATCTCATGCCTGAGATAAACAAAATGAATGTTCTTGTTTTTAAGCTGATCTTGATGGGGTACAGTTTTTCCCAAGGCGTCCAAATACTGCGAATACTGTATGTTCACCCCGGAAAGATTACCCACTCTGTGCCACATCATTGATCTTAGATTTATTTCAGTTAATTTGTACTTCCCATCCCGGTGATCATACTTGAACTCAGGTTCAGCAATACCATAAATATTCATCCCTTCAAGCAGTTTTCTCCCCTGCTCGCTAATTACATCAGGAGCTTCATTAGATGCGCTGGAAAACACTCCGAAATCATCCGGGAATTGTGACAATTTCTTTCCGGTCCATTCGTTCAAAATTTCTCCTTTCTTATTACGATAACCTACATAAGCATATATACAGGAACCATCACCAGGTATAATTTCTGAAGCGAGAAAAGATATTCCGGCATCGATGTAATTTTCCAGTTCCTCTCTATTTTTTTGTAGATCACTTTCGTTTTCCAGTGTCATGTTCCTGAAAACTTTTTTCTTAAGATCCTCCCTTTTATTTGGTTTAATTAATATCGGATATTGTATATTAATAAACATCAGATCCTCTTTAATTTTTATTTGTTTTGTTTTTGGATATGGTACTCCCAATTTTTCACAATACTCATATTGTACAAATTTATTACTACATTCTGAGAAATTATTGTTATTCATTGGTACAAAACAAAAATCTTGGATTTCATCATATATCTTATGTAAGTTTTCAAGATAAAGATCATCAGAAGGGAATATTACAATTTTTTCATATTCGTTGTGGAGACGATTCAATTCAGAATATAAATTTTCTGCACTGTTCTTTATAGTTCTATATTCTTTAATTTTATTGCTGGCAGAAGCTACTCTCTTCTCTACATCAAAGAGAACTATTTCTTTAACACCCTTTTCGTATAATTCTTGAATAATGGAGTAACCGTTAACGCGTCCTCCTAGGATCAATACACAATGTTCTTTTTTGATATGTATCACCTCTCTTTTAATTCTGAGGTATGGTTCCTAAAAATCTCTTCTCCACTTGTCATCCAGGCATTTTTGTCAGAGCAGTATTTTAATATCTTTTCATAAAATTTCAGATATTCACCGGTCATAAAATTATTGTGCCAGAGAATAGTAATTACGCCATTGTATTGTTCAACTCGGTTAATTAATAATTTTGTAAGTTTCCATGCCCCTTCAAAATCCAGTCTCATATAATCTCTTGAAAATGTACGGTCCATAATTACAAGCGGTATTTCAAGAATATCGATCTCTTTTCCAGTATTCAGGTTGAATGGCTTGAACGGATGACACATTCCATTCCTGAATCCTGCACAATCAGCATATCCAAATGTTGTATCGTATTTGAAACCGGCCTCGCTTAACATTTCCCAGGTATCCGGTATTTTGAATTTCAGGTAATGGTTCCTGTAACCTACAACTTTTTTTCCTATAATGTCTTCAAGTATTTTTTTTTCCTGAACGGTCACTTTAATGTTATTATAGGATTCATGTCCTCCATGAAGTCCCACTTCCCACCCATTATCAGATATGTCCCTGATTTCGTCAGATATTTCTTCAAGATCATAGTTGTAATCTCTTTCCTCAGGTTTGAGTGCCAGGAAATAAAAACTTGATTTAGCTCCATATTTGTCTTCTATTTCCATTATTCTTTCAAAATCCCGATAAGGATGTTGTTTTTTATCAAGACCGGATATTGTGTATTGCAGACTGTTTTTATAATCACCTCTTATTGTGGACTTCACGGATTCAAATGCACAGTTGGTGATCGTCTGTTTTATGACATCTATATCGTGTGTTAGGCAAACCGCAAACTTTTTCCCATCCGGGTATTTTGGATCCAATCCATGATCGATCAAATACTTGGATAAAATTGGGTCCATTACGTCCCTATGTTTGCTTAAATAGTAAGGAAACCTTTCATATTGGTCTAAGAAAAGTGGGTTGTATTCTTCCTTTTTTGTGAAAAGGTCCCACATTTCTGTTTCTGCACGTATTTTATCGATCAGGTTCATGTTAACACCCAATTATTCAGTCCGATTTATCATAATTTTCATGTACGGTTTATTTATGACCAACAGATTTCATTTCTATATTTCGATCCTTTAATTAATTTTAAAACCCATTTTGTCTTTTCAATCCTTTGAATTTTTAGTGTATAATTGGTGGAGTAGGTCTCAATTCATTAAAATGAAAGTTAAAATATCAGTCTAATTATAGAGGTTGATATATATAAATAATATTCGGGTTATTGGACATAACAGATAAAACCATCTCTAAAGACAGAGCATCAAATTAAGTGGAGCGTAATAATCTTACGCTCACGCTTAATTCTTTTCTCTACTTTAGAGATTAGTTTCCTTCATATCAGGCTTTTGTGGCAGTCACTGTTAATTTCGGTCTCTGAGCTGCATTTGTCCATTCTGAACTGTAGAACGCGATGTAATTCCCGCTCTCTGTCCTGGCCTTCAGGAAGAACCCTGTGTTCTTGTTCTTACCGCTCACATATTCCTGCACTAGCTGTGTTACATCGAAGTCATAATACTTGTTACCAGGTACTGTTCTGGCAGGGAAAGTAAGTGATGCGTACGGTGTACTGCCCTGTGCAACTCCGTTCTTATCATACCAGCTTCCTCCTGCTGTTGTCCATGAAGAAGTAGAGGTTCTGGAGTTCCAGGTCACATACTTTGGATCCCATTCGGCAGCTGGTCTGTATACCTCCACTATAGTATCTGAAGTGCGTGTGGCACCAGTTGGATAATACCAATACAGTGACAGGGTTGCCTTGGATATTGTGTCTGTTGTCTTGTAATCACTCAGATCGAACCACATTAGATCCCTGCAACGAGTTGAGCTCATTCCAATGTCAAGATAATTTGAACTGCCATAGACTGTGGTTTTGGATGATTCAACCAATCTATTGTCATAAAGGTCAAATTCAGTATTTGTAACTGGTGTGGAGCTGACAACTACTTTTACTGTATCTGTTGATTTCTGCCCGCTCGTGTCTGTGACCGTGAGCGTTACAGTGTAAGTTCCTGCTGCTGTATATGTCTTTGTAACCGCCTTGCCTGTAGCTTCGGCTGTTATTCCATTGGAAGCGTCAAAGTCCCAGGCGTAAGAAGCTATGCCTTTATCGTCTGTAGAGGCACTTGCATCGAAACTGACAGAAGAACCTGCGGTTGCTGTCCTATCTGCACCAGCATTTGCAACTGGTGCATTATCGACAGAAGGTGTTCCTACGGTCACTGTTAATTTCGGTCTCTGATCTGCATTTGTCCACTCTGAGCTGTAGAACGCGATGTAATTCCCGCTTTCTGTCCTGGCCTTCAGGAATAATCCGGTGTTCTTGTTCTTACCGCTCACATATTCCTGCACTAGCTGTGTTACATCGAAGTCATAATACTTGTTACCAGGTACTGTTCTGGCAGGGAAAGTAAGTGATGCGTACGGTGTACTGCCCTGTGCAACTCCGTTCTTATCATACCAGCTTCCTCCCGCTGTTGTCCATGCAGAAGTAGAGGTTCTGGAGTTCCAGGTCACATACTTTGGATCCCATTCTGCAGCAGGTCTGTATACCTCTACCACTGTATCTGAGGTACGTGTGGCACCTGCTGGATAATACCAATACAGCGACAGGGTTGCCTTGGATATTGTATCTGTTGTCTTGTAATCACTCAGATCGAACCACATAACATTTCTGGAAGTGCTACTACTCCTTCCCAGGTCAATATAGTTGGAATCCGAATAAACAGTAGTTGGGTTCGCATCACGTAATCTGTTGTCATAAACAGTTAGTGGCTCATCTATCTGATTTGAAACCGCAGTACTGACAACTACATCTACTGTATCTGTTGATTTCTGCCCGCTCGTGTCTGTGACCGTGAGCGTTACAGTGTAAGTTCCTGCTGCTGTATATGTCTTTGTAACCGCCTTGCCTGTAGCTTCGGCTGTTATTCCATTGGAAGCGTCAAAGTCCCAGGCGTAAGAAGCTATGCCTTTATCGTCTGTAGAGGCACTTGCATCGAAACTGACAGAAGAACCTGCGGTTGCTGTCCTATCTGCACCAGCATTTGCAACTGGTGCATTATCGGCTGTCGAAGCAGATGATCCACTCTTGGAAGCTTCGGCAGTGTTACCATATCGCCCAATGTTTATCGCTCCGCCGTTTGGAGAGGGTTCGCTGCCGTAAGCACATTTGGAATTACCCGCATCTATCAGTGGGCTCGATATCGAGTCTGTTACCCATTTGCCACTTGAATAGCGGCCAGCCTTGCTCTTAAGATGGTAGTCACGTGAACCGAGTTTTGAATTGGTTGGATCAACACATTGTGGATCAACATTGAGATTCTCACTCATTGTGAAGCCTGAACCATAGGTTTGCCCATTCTTATTGTTGTAGATATTATTATTCTGGACTATGAACTTCGCGTAGGATGGCTGTGTGTTCCATATGCCCACGCCTGAGCCTGTA
>MVQW01000250.1 GCA_002067265.1 Methanomethylovorans sp. PtaU1.Bin073
TGTTGCCTTTGAGATTATGTCTGTTGTGTTATACTCACTAAGATTGAACCACATGAGGTTTCTGGAAGCGCTTGTGCTCTTCCCGAGGTCTATGTAGGTAGAATCTGAATAGACACCTGCAGGACTGTCTTCACGCAGCCTGTTGTCATATGTATCCATATTAAATCCGGTATTTACGACTGGTACAGCACTGACAACAACGTTCACTGTATCTGTGGATTTCTGACCGCTGGTATCCGTAACAGTCAAAGTGACTGTGTAAGTACCTGCAGTAGTATATGTCTTTGTGGCAGTCTTGCCTGTTGCTTCAGATGTAATACCATTTGATGCATCAAAGTCCCATGAATATGAGGCTATTCCCTTGTCATCAGTAGAGGTGCTTCCATCGAAACTGACAGCTGAACCTGTGCTTGTAGTCTTATCAACGCCTGCATTTGCAACTGGGGCATTATCTACAGAAACTGGTACTGCAGTCACCGTTAGCTTCGGCCTCTGTGCAGCGTTTGAATACTCTGAGCTGTAGAATGCTATGTAATTACCACTCTCAGTCTTTGCCTTGAGGAAGAATCCAGTGTTTTTGTACTTAGTGCTTATATATTCCTGTACAAGTTGTGTAACATCAAAGTCATAGTACTTGTTTCCAGGCACTGTGCTTGCCGGGAATGTGAGAGATGCATATGGTGTGCTTCCCTGAGCAACGCCGTTCTTATCATACCAGCTTCCTCCTGCTGTTGTCCATGCAGAAGTCGAGGTTCTTGATGTCCAGGTTACATACTCTGGATCCCATTCAAGTGGCCTGTAAACTTCAAGTATTGTGTCCGAAGTACGTGTCTTACTTGCAGGATAATACCAGTATAGTGAAAGTGTTGCCTTTGATATTGTATCTGTTGTGTTGTACTCGCTAAGGTCAAACCACATGAGATCTCTGCAAGTGCTTGTGCTCTTCCCGATGTCAAGATAAGTAATATCTGAATAGACAACTGAAGGACTGTCTTCACGCAGCCTGTTATCGTAGAAAGTCAAGGAATCATCTATCTGGTTTGAAATTGCATTATTGACAATTACATTCAATGTATCTGTTGACTTCTGTCCACTTGTGTCAGTGACTGTGAGAGTTACAGTGTAAGTACCTGCGATTGTATATGTTTTTGTAGCTGTTTTACCAGTAGCTTCAGATGATATTCCATTTGATGCATCAAAATCCCATGAATATGAGGCTATACCTTTGTCATCTGTAGAAACACTTCCATCGAAATTGACAGCAGAACCTATGGTTACGTTCTGATCTTCACCAGCATTTGCAATTGGCTCGTTGTCTGTTGTTGAAGCTGAGGAACCGCTCTTGGATGCCTGGGCAGTATTGCCATACCTGCCAATGTTGACCTTGCCACCGTTGGGTGAAGGTTCATTGCTGTAGGATGAACTAGAATATCCTGCATCTATCAATGGGCTGGATGTTGAATCTGTTACCCATTTACCGCTTGAATAGTGTCCTGCTTTACTCTTAAGGTGGTAGTCACGAGATCCAGCATTTGAATTTGTTGAATCAACGCATAGCGGGTCAACATTCAGGTTGTTGCTCATCGTAAAACCACTACCATAGGTTTGACCATTCTTGTTGTTGTAAATGTTGTTGTTCTGGACTACAAACTTAGAGTAAGTAGGATTTGTATTCCATATTCCCACACCTGATCCGGAGATCGATGAAACGCCATCACTGTTCATGATTATATTGTTCCTGACGTAAGTTGTGAATTGGGTTTGTTGCTGGCGTCTTCCATCCCGCAGGAAATATTTTACAGCAGCATGCCCACCATCGTCAAAGACGTTGTTCTCGATAATTGTATTATGGAAATCTCCTAAGACAATAGCAGCGTTACTAAAACCAGTATTACTTGAATACTGTCCGACTTTTGTAAAGGTGTTGTGGTGGATATATACATCACGAGCATGGATTACATTGTCCTGATAGTTTGCGGACATCCAGATACCTGCACCATTAGTTGTATATATTTTATTGTTATAGACCTCAATGTCATCAAATACATGACTTGAAGTTGAAGAAGTACCTATTTGAATTGCAGGACCAGTAGAGTCACTAGAAATGGAAGAGTAGATCACATTATCGTGAATCGTAGAATCTGTACAGCCATCTGAATATCTGCATCCGCTATTTGTTCTTGTCATAATGGTGTTGTAAGCATGTTCAACATTGCTGCATCCCATAGCATAAAGTGCATCATGACCTAGTTTATATACATCATTGTAAATGAATTTTATATTACTACCGCTCTTTATTTTTAGTCCGTCGCCACATCCCCATTCAAGACGCATGTTTGAAACTTCAATGTTATTAGCACCATCAAAATAAATTAAATTGTAATACCCGGCACCGAGAGGAACTCCCTGATTCGCACTGTTTCCATCTATTATGAAACCAGTGATAGTGATACCATCATCAGTTCCAATATTTGCGATCATAGGTACATCAGCTGACCATCCAGCTTTTGGAACTAATTTGATCTCAGCTGAGGAGTCACCTGTGAGCACTGTATTTGCACCTATGTATAAAGTGCTGTCAATCCAGTATGTATTTGGACCGCGTAAATATACAGTACCGCCACCACGTCCATCGATATATGCCAAGGCCTGATTTAATTGGACATGATCATTTGTTCCATCACAGTTGTAATTCCCGGTTCCGTCTGTGTCAACATAAACAACCGGTGTTTTTAAGGCTGCAGAACTTGCTGTATTATCAAACGTGTGATTCGTTTGATCTTCAATATCAGTAATGTTCAAGTCGGAGTTTTCTGTATCATTTTCATAAAAGTAATCTACAGTTTGAGTATAGTTTTGTGTAGCATTCAAATTGTAGAATATAGGATCATCCAGATCAATGGATGAAATGGAAAAATTCTCACTACATTCTGCAAATGGGATTATTGTTAAGAAAACAATAATCGACAAGCTAATTACGTTTTTCGTTCTCATGGCTTTTCACCGTATTACTCAAAAATTATCTGGCCATTAATATATATGATATGAGCACAATAAAATGTACACTTTAGTACATCAAAGATTTATATAATTCTCCTTACTCGCAAATTCTGCAAGGTGTAGTTAGAAAGTATAAGAAAAAGCATATGAAAACAAAAGCTTTAGGCATGATCATAAGCCTATAAACAACTCAGTTAAAGCAAAAATAAGTATCAGTAGCTTAAGAATTATGTAAAATAATATTTAAGTGGCAGATCAGGTTTACCATATCATTTTCTGTTCAAAATAACGTCCAGTCTGTAATATATAACAATGATCATGTCACTTCTTAAGATATTTAACGACAAATCGACGTTAAGCCCGACTTTCTTATTTCGTACAAGATGTTGGTATATTTCTTATTTTATGCCATAGAAACCAGCCTGCATGTACGAACACCAGAACAATTCCACGTTCTTAAAACCAGTTTCTTTCAACAATTTAAGATGATCTTCTATAGTAATAGGGAAATACTCTACGCCAAACCTGGCTAAATGTTTGTCTACTTCTTCCTGGCTTTTACCCATAGATAACTGGAAATTCGCCCAGTATTGCTTACCTATCAGGATACCCTTTTTGGTAAGGGGCCTGATGTTCTCAAAGGTAATATAGATCCCATCATCATCTAAAATATCATAGCATACTTTGGTTGCTTTTATTCGATCTTCAGAACAAAGGTAATGATGGCACTGAATAGCGGTAATTACGTCAGCCTTTTCTTTTAGCGTACATGAGAGTTTCTGTGTAGGGCAAGGTTTCAGAAATTCTACTCTTTCTGGCATGAAAACAGATAGTTTTTCCAAAGCTTGCTGCAACATGCTCTCGGATGGATCCAGTAGTATAAATTTAGTGTCGGGGAATTCTAAAATAGCTTTTTTAACCAAAGAGCCGGTTCCACAACCGGTGTCAAGCCAGACCTTTGGTCTAAATGGTAATGATTTGATCAGGTTGATGGTTTCCTGATGAAAAGATGAGTAATAAGGAATTGTGTTAGATACTTGAACATCGTAATCTTCAGGCAGATGAGGGGTAGTGTTTTGATCAGATTTATGTGTCATGATGATAATTTTATTTCTTCTTACTTTACGCTTTTGTTTTTCCTTAGTTGCTAATACAAAAAAAATGAGTGACTAATTTCTTTCATATAATAAGCATATAATAAGCGCAATTACTATTTCTCATTGGACGATATACAGAGGAGGAATTCAATGTTATACAGGAAAATGCCAAAGAATGGAGATGAGCTTTCAATACTTGGCTTTGGTGCCATGCGTCTCCCTACCATATCAGATGGCAGCATAGATGAAGAAAAAGCGACTCAGATGGTTCGCTATGCTATAGATAACGGTGTCAATTATGTGGATACTGCCTGGCCTTATCATATGGGGCAAAGTGAGCCTTTTCTTGCCCGTGCGCTTGCAGACGGGTATAGGGAAAAAGTAAAAATTGCTACTAAAATGCCTCAGTGGATAGTCAAAAGTCAAGCGGACATGGACAATTTCCTTAATGCTCAGCTTCAGAAACTCAATACCGATCACATTGATTATTATCTTGTCCACAGCCTTGTGGGTAGTAGCTGGAAGACTATTCGTAACTTAGGTGTTGCTGAATTCCTTGACAGGGCGAAAGCTGACGGTCGCATCATCAATGCAGGCTTTTCCTATCATGGTTCTGGTGAGGATTTCAAGGATGTTGTGGATGGTTATGATTGGGACTTCTGTCAGATACAGTATAATTATCTGGATCAGAATATCCAGGCAGGTAAAAAAGGACTTGAGTACGTTGCTTCTTGTGGCCTTGGAGTTGTGATCATGGAACCGCTGAGGGGTGGTAATCTTGCAGATCCGGTTCCTTCTGAGGTTATGGCTATCTGGAAAGAAGCTGAAATCAAGCGAAGTCCTGTAGAGTGGGCATTGCGGTGGGTCTGGAACCATCCGGAAGTCACTGTAGTTCTTTCAGGGATGA